>JAGQRA010000835.1 GCA_020425885.1 Planctomycetota bacterium
AACTTCCCCGCGCCCGACTTCCTCCTGGGCGTCGAACGACCGGCGCCGCTGCAGGCCGGATCCGCGTTCCAGCTCGACTATCGAACCGAACCGAACCGGCTCGTCGCGATCCTGGCCAGCCCCGGCCTGGATACGGCGACCATCGGCGGCGTCCTTGCGCAGCCGCTCTGGCTGCCCTCCGCCGGCCTCTTCCCTGCCGGGCTGATCACCGCCGACGGTCAGGGCGTCGCGGTCGCGCGCTGGCAGATGCCCGCCGGTGTCGTTGGCCGAACGATGTGGTTCGCGGGCATCAGCGGTACCGCGCTGCCGGTGCAGGCCAGCCCCGTTGCCGGAGGCATCGTGCACTGACGCAACCATGGCCCACGATCATCCTCCTCCCCGCCTCATGCCGATCTCGCCGCATCCAATGACCGCACGCGTGCGGGCACTGCTCCTCACCCTGTTGGCGTGTCCTGGCGCACTGCCGCGGGCGCAACAGTCACCCGCCGACGAGTTCTATCTGCCGCTCGAGAACCGCCGCATCATGCTGTACGTGCGCGAATGCGGCGAGGGCGCCGATCCGGTCGTGGTGCTGCACGGCGGATGGGGCGCCGAACACAGCTACCTGCTCGGTCTGCTGCAGCCGCACCTCACCCGGTGCCGGTTCGTCCTGTACGACCAGCGAGGTTCGCTGCGCTCGCCGGCGGCGAGCGAGGGAATATCGGTCGCGCGGCACATCGCCGACCTCGAGGAACTGCGCCGGGAGCTCGGGCTGTCGAGCATGCGGATCCTCGCCCATTCGATGGGGACCTTCCTCGCGATGTCGTACCTGCGCGAGCACCCGGATCGGGTCCGTGACCTGATCCTGCTCGGCGCGATCCCGGCGCACTTCGACGGCCAGCAGACCCTGGATGCCTTCCTCTCGGGTGGTAGCAACAGCCTGATGCAGCGGCCTGAGGTGCAGCACGAACTGGACCTGCTGCAGCTCCCGACAACGCCCTCGGCGCGTCAACAGACCGATGCCTGGCGGCTGCGCTTCGCGGCGGTCAACCTGCATCACGTCGAACGATGGCGGCAGATGCCCGGCGGCCAGGCCTTCTACAGCAGCGAAGCCGGCAGGGCAGCGGCCGGCTCGATGCCGACGAGCTGGGACTTCCGGGAGCTGTTGCAGGCCCATCCGCATCCGATCCACGTGATCCTCGGCGAGAGCGATTTCATCGACCTGAAGGCTGCACGTTGGCGCGAGATCGCCGAGCAGTGCAAGGGTCTGGACCTGCAGGTGGTCCCCGAGGCCGGTCACTGCTCCTGGATCGACCAGCCCGAATCGATCGCCCGGCGGCTGGCCGCATGCCTCGGCATCGCGACCGACCGGGATGCCGCGCGCGATGGTCTCGCACCACCCGCGACCGCGGAACCCGGGCCACTGGCGATGCTGCGGACGTTGCTGGGCCAGTGGACGCCACGCGACCAGACACAGCGCGTCGTGTTCGAACTGCAGCCGGGCATCGGCCCGTTCTCGATGCGGCTGCGGGAAGCGTTCCCCGCGGGGCATCCCGAGCGCGCCCAGCTCGACGGGATGGTGTTCCACGATCCGGTCACCCAGGCCGTGGGATTCATCGCCGTTGCCGGAGCCAGGTCGGGCCAGGGGCGAGTCTTCCACGGCGAGTACCGCGCACTCGAGGAAGGTGTCATCGAGCGCACCTACGAGGTGCACTACCGCAGCCTGGCGGACATTCCCGGCGAGGAGCTCGGGGGCGCGACGCGGCGGTTTCGCGAGACCTTCCGGGTCGACGGCGACCTGCTGCGCGCGACCCTCGAATGGTGGCACGAGGAACGATGGCAGCGATACGGACCGGGCCGCTACGAGCTGTGTCGGCGCCACTGATCGGGATCGCGCCGGCGCGGATCCCACCGCGCTCGAGTTCGGCTGCCGGTTCTCCGCCCTTCGCCGAATCACTGGCCCAACCGGGCGAGGTCACCGCGCAAGGCCTCCAACACGCCGGGCTCCGGTGAGTCGAGTGCTTGGACGCGGCGGATGCGATCCTGCAGGATCTCCCTGGCGCGGCCGCGATCACCCGCGGCCACGGTGCAGAACACGAGGTCGCGCGCGGCGGTGATGACGCTGGCGTGGTCGGGATCGTAGGTGCCATCGAAGATCGACAGGGCTGCGGTGAGCGGCGCGAGGGCGTCCCCGGGAGCCCCTCGCGCCCAGATCACCTTGGCGAGGGTCCGCAGCAGATAGGCGCGGTCCGGATGGCGCGCGTCGAGCGAGGCGTCGGCGTTCTCGAGCGCGGCGCGGACGAGCTCCTCGGCGCCGACGAGGTCGTCCCGCTCGGCGAGCAGCACGGCGAGGTTGCCGGTCGACTCGATCGTGGAGGCATGCGTGGACCCCAACGTCAGCCGCCTCATGTCGAGGGCCCGCCGCATGGTCTCCTCGGCTGCCGCCAGATTGCCCTGGGCCCGCTCCAGGCCGGCGATGTTGTTGAGGGTCTCGGCCAGGCCCGGACTCTCCGGTCCGAGCAGCTCGGTGCGCATCGCGGCAGCCTGCCCCAGCAGATCTGCTGCGGTGGTGTAGTCCCTGCGCAGACGGGCGATCAGGCCGAGGTTGTTGATCGCGATGGCGAGTTCCTCGTGCGGGGCATCGAGGCAGCCCTCGAGCAGGGTCAGGGCCGATCGCGTGCGACGCCACGCCTCGTCGTAGTCGCCGCGCGCCTGGGCCAGCGCCCCGAGGTTGCTGAGGATGCGCGCCAGGTAGTCGGGCGGGGCATCGTGCCGATCCTGGAGCAGCTGCCTGCCGCGCTCGAGGTGGTGCGCGGAACGGTCCAGTCGCCCCTGGCTCAAGTAGCTCTGTCCCAGCATGCCATGGATGATGGCCAGCGTCTCCGGGTCGTCCTCGAACTCGGTCTCGACGCGCCCGGCGGCGGCATCGAGAGCCTCGTCGGCAGTCAACCGCCGCGCGTTCTTGCGCGGGTTGCTGCCGAAGAACGACGCCTGGAGGAACGCCAGGATCCGCTGCGCCCGCTGCGCCTGTTGCATGGCAGCTGTCGCGCTCCGCGATGCCTCGCCACCCGCGGCCTCCGCCTGCTGTCGCAGTCGATCGGCTACCCTGGCATGGTGCAGGGCCACCGCGGTCCCGACCAGCGACGCCGCCATGACGCCCGCTGCACCGGCGATGGCCAGCGCGTTGCGGCGCACGAAGCGCCCTCCGAGGTATCGCCAGGTGCCGTCACGGGCATTGACGGGCAGCGCCTGCAGATGGCGTTGCAGGTCCTCGGCGAGGTTGTCCACCGAGGCGTAGCGCGCTTCCGGCTCCTTGCGCAGCGCGCGCATGATGATCGCGTCGAGGTCGCCGGCCAGGCGGCGCGCCAGGGTGTTGCCGCCTGCGGTCGCGGACACGGCCGCGCTCGGCCGCGCCGGATCGAACTCGCAGACGGCGCGTTCGTAATCGGAGCGCGTGGCGGAAGGCGGCAGCGGATACGGGTGCAGGTGCGCCAACAGTTCGTACAGCACCACGCCGAGCGAGAAGATGTCGGAGGCCGTCGTGATCGGCTCCTGCCGGAACTGCTCCGGGCTGGCGTAGCGCGGCGTCATCGGTCGCGAACCGGGCGCCGTGGCCAGGGTGTCGGTATCGGTGACATCGACGACCTTGGCGATGCCGAAGTCGAGCAGCTTCGGTGTGCCATCGGACTCCACATGGATGTTGGCGGGCTTGATGTCGCGGTGCACGATGAGGTGACGATGGGCGTGCCCCACGGCACAGCAGACATCGAGGAAGAGGTGGATCCGGGCCTCGATGCCGAGCTTCTGGCGGTCGCACCAATCGAGGATGTTCGGGCCGTCGACGTGCTCCATGACGAAGAACGGCCGCCCGTCCTCCGTCGTACCGCCATCGAGCAGCTGCGCGATGTTCGGGTGCCGGAGCCTGGCGAGGACACGCCGCTCCTGCTCGAGCCGTGCGGCGAACTCGCTGTCCTGCACCCACGGCGGCAACAGCTTGATCGCCACGCGGTGCTCGAACAGGCCGTCGCTGCGCGCCGCCAGCCACACCTCGCCCATGCCGCCGCCGCCGAGCCGCTCGACGAGGCTGTAGCTGCCGATCCGCGGCGCGTTCGGCCGCGTGGCGCGCGCACCCGCGACCGGACCGCATTCGAGGAAAGCGGCGCTCCGCTGCTCGAACCGCAGCAGCTCGAGGACCTCCCGCCGGAGCTCGACGTCGTCGCCGGCCAGGCGCGCCAACGCTTCCTCGCGGCCGCCGACCGGCAACGCGATGAGCTGCCGCAGGACGGCTTCGACCGGCCCCCAGCGCTCAGCGTCCATCGTCCTCGGCTCCACCGAGTTCGCGCAGCAGCCACATCTTCGCGACCTTCCATTCTTCGGAGACCGTGCCGACGGAGACATCGAGGAACTCGGCGACGGCGGCCACGGTCAGCCCTGCGAAGTAACGCAGCTCGACGATCTGTGCCTTGCGCGGAGCGATCACCTCGAGCCGGTCGAGAGCCTCGTCGAGCGCCAGCAGATCCAGCACCGGCCGCACCGGTGCCGCGAGGTTCGTCGCCGAGTGCCGCACGCCGTCCTTCTCACCGCCGCGCTTGGCGCGGACTCGGGCGCGAGCGTTGTCGATGAGGATCCGGCGCATCGCCCGCGCGGCGGCGCCGAAGAAGTGGGCCCGGTTCTCGAACCGCATCGTCCGCTGGCCGCCGACCCGCAGGAAGGTCTCGTGCAGCACCGAAGTGGGTTGCATCGCGATCGGCCCGCGTTCGTTGCCCAGGTGGCGCTCGGCCATGGCGTGCAGCTCGCCGTAGACCAGCTGCCATAGGCGAGCGGCCGCACCTTCATCGCCCTCCTGGATCGAAGTGAGCAAGTCGGTGATGGATGGTTCCTGCGGCGACTCGGTCACTGGGCCAGAGTCTGATGGCACGCACAGAGCGCGTCAAGTGACTGCGATGCACGGCATACACGGGCAGCGATCGCTGCCGTTCGACCATCGCCAAGGCATTTGGCCAGGCCACCCGTACGAATGTGACCGAGCCGCTGGCGGATACCAGGCCAGGCTCTGAAGCGACGGCGCCCTGCACCTGACGGACCTTCAGCCCCCGTCATGACGACGGAAACCGGGATGATCGCGAACAGGATGAGCGCTGGACGCATCGAGTTCTTGCCAACGCTTCTCCCGACATGCGTCGTCCACGCCCACTCGTTCAGGAAATCCGGGAAACAGAAGCTGCGACGTCACCAGGTCTCTCCGGTGAATTGCCAACGAACGAATGCAGCGCTGAGGATGGCAGTCAAGGCACGCGACTTGCGCGCTCTCGCGTGTCCGTCCGCGCTCCGCCTTCGGCCCGACGCGGTTGTCCCTCTCCAAATACACATCGCAACCACGACCCAAACAATGCGACTACACATGCCCACATTGCAAACACACTCGCACCGCTCCGTCACCCGCGTCGCCGCCGCGACCCTGCTGTTCTCCGTCTTCGCCCTGGCCCAGTCGCCCGACGTCGAGTTCATGGAAGTCCTCGTCGATCCGGTGGGCGCCAATGCCGGCGCCCAGATCGTCGAGGTACACAACCGCGGCCCGCTTGCCGCCGACCTCACGGGCTGGCACCTCGTCACCCCGAACGGCGCCTGGGCGATGCCGCCGGTCACGTTGCCACCGGGCGCAATCACGCAGCTACATCTCGGCCGGCCGGGCACGAGCAACCCGCTCGACATCTACCTGCCGAACGTCGCCGTGCTGTCGGGTTCGAGTTCGCTGGCAATGTTCCGTAGCGCGCAGACGACGAACGTCGCAGACCTGGTCGACTTCGTGTCGTGGGGAGGCGGCCAGGGCGCGATCTCGACCGCGGTCCTCGCCGGCCAGTGGCCTGATCTCCTGTCGACGGTGACGCTGCCGCCGACCGAGGGCAGCACGATCGCGCACTTCGATACCACGTGCTACGGCTCGCGCTCGTCGCCCGACGCCTGGTTCGCCGACAGCACCCCCACCCTCGGCCTGCAGAACGACGGCGGCGGCATCTTCGCCGGCGGCAACGGCTGCCCCCAGCTGACCTACCCGCCACAGATCGGCTCCGGTGCGTTCGACAACCGACCGTGGCTCGGCGAGCTATGGCGCCTCGACGTCGGCTATCTGCCGCCGGTGCCGTCGACCGTGTTCCTCGCCCTCGGTCTGTCGTCGTCCGCCCCCATCCCGCTCGACTCCTTCGGCATCCCCGGCTGCTACTTCGAGGTAGCGCCGCTCGCGGTGCGCCTCTTCGCGCTGCCGCCGTCGGCGGGTTCGATCCTCATGCAGCTGCCGCCCGCCCCGCAATTCGCCGGTCTCGAGCTGCGTCTGCAGGGGCTGGTGACCTATCCGGGCGCAAACGCCGCCAACGCGCTGCCGACGCGTGCGGTGCATGCGCACCTCGGGCTGCGTTAGGAGTGACACTAGGATGGGCGTTCGGCCGCGCGGCGCCGCGCCTCGATCCGTTGCACGGACAATCTCACGAGTGGAGAATGTCGGCGTGCCTGCCCACACGCTCCCGATCACCCGCCTCGCCCACCCACAATCGCTGCGCCTCGCCGTGCTGCTCCTTTCCACATGGAGCGCAGCCCTGGCCCAGGGACAGGTGGTCGAGGATTGGACCCGCACGCTGACCCTGAACGGCAGCCAGCTCCACGGCCGCATGGTCGCCGTGGACGCCAGCGATTCGATCTACGTCACCGGCCACTATCCCAACTACCGCATCGTGACGGCGAAGTTCGCCGCCGACGGCACCCCGCTCTGGCAGGTCGACTTCAGCAACCCGGGGACGCGTGAACATGCCGCGTGGCTGACCGTCGACGCCTTCGGCGACGTCGTCGTCGCCGGCTACAACGTGGTCGGCGGCAGCATGACGCCGAACGGGTTCGTCACCCTGAAGTACGACCCGGCCGGCAACCTGCTCTGGTCGGACATCGTCCAGAGCACCTGGGGATCACTCGAGCGCGTCGCCACGGACGCGAACGGCGACGTCGTCGTCGTCGGTCGTGATGCGGGCAGCATCGTGACCATCAAGTACACGCGCACCGGCACGAGGTCGTGGATGCGCACGGCCAGCCTGTCGCCGTTCAACGTGAACCAGGTCGGCGGGCTCGCCCTCGACGCGGCCGGCAACGTCTACGTGACGGGCGGCATCCTCGGCACGATGCTGACGCTCGCCTACGACCCGGCCGGCAACCTGCGGTGGTCGCGCACGACGCCGGCTCTGGGTGCCGGCGCGGACATCGCCGTCGGACCGGGCGGCGAGGTGTACGTCGCCGGCGCGGCGGGCGGTTCCGGGGTCGATCGCAGCCTGGTGGCGAAGTTCGACGCGGCCGGGTCGCCGCTGTGGACGCACACGTATCCGGGGACCGGCGCGCGCCGGCTCGCGATCGATGCCCATGGCGACCTCGTGATCATCGGCGCGTTCGCCCCGACCGGCGGCTACACGGATTGGATCACGCAGAAGCTCGACCCCGCCGGCAATCAGCTCTGGGCGACGCACTTCGACCAGCACCGGTACAACGACGAGGTGCCCTACGCGCTGACGGTCGGCCCCGACGACGAGATCTACGTCAGCGGCCAGGGGGGACCTGGTCCGACGTCCGGAACGCTCTCCTACCTGCGAACCGTCACCGTGCGCTACGCGAAGGACGGTAGCCAGGAGTGGGCCGGCTCGAGCTTCACCTCGCTGCGCGGCCGCGGTGTGGCGCTGTTGTCGGACAACACGATCGCCACCGTCGGCGAGTCCACGTTCACCGTGTTCCACTACGAGCAATCGGCCGTGTGGCGCTCGCTCGGGGGCGCGCTCGCGGGCGTCGGTGGACTGCCGCACCTCGAGGGCACGGGCTCACCCCGCGGCGCCACCAGCGTCGGGCTCGAGCTGACCCGCGGTGCGCCCGGCGCGCCCGCCTGGATCGTCGCCGGGCTGTCGCGCGCCAACCTGCCGCTCTTCGGCGGCGTGCTCGTGCCTACCATGGATGTGGTG
>JAGQRA010000836.1 GCA_020425885.1 Planctomycetota bacterium
AAGTCGCGCGTTTCCTGCTCGAGGATCTCCTCGCCGCCAGCGAGGACGTCGCCCGCCCCGCGCCCGAGGTCATCGAAACCGTGCTGATGGTGTTCTGCGATGCCATCGACACCCATCCCGATTACGTCCGGGTGTGGCTGGAATGGAGCGTCGCGGTGCGCGGGGCGCTGTGGGACGGTTACCTGCGCTTCCACCGCGCGGCGCTGGCCGGCATCCGCGCGATTGCCGCGCGCGGCGTCGCGCACGGCCAGGTGCGGGCGGACGTCGACCTCGACGATGCCGCGCACGTCGTCGTCAGCCTCGCCCACATGGTCGCGCAGATGAGCTTCTCCGGCGCCTCGCGTGCGCGTATCGCGCGCACGGTGCACTCGCTCGTGCACGGCTACCTCGAACGCGACGGCGAGGCGCCGCCTGCCCCGCCGCCCGGCGACTGAGCGCCGCGCCGCCGCCGGCCGGCTCGCGCTCAGGTCCGGGCGGCCAGCGCCCGTTCGCGGTTGAACAGGAACAGCGGAAAAGCGAAGCAGTTGCCGAGCGTGCAGGCGGCGACGATGTAGCCCCAGCCGAAGCGCATGCCGAGCCGTTTCGCCTCCGGCAGTACGAACACGAGGAATGCAAACCAGGAACCAACCAGGTCGACGGTGATGAACGACGCGGCGTGATTCGCCGTGTACGCGTCACCGAAGAAATCGCCGAAGAAGGCGGCCTGGTTCAACAGGTTGCCGCCTTCGTCCAGCCAGGCCATGGTCCATTGCAAGCCGTGATACCAGGCGAGCAGCAGGCCCGCAACGGCGAGGACCAGGTAAGCGTTCTGACGCAGGTTTTCCATCGGATGCCTCCTCGCCGTGCGTTCGACGGCTTACGAACGGTGTTCGCTCAGAACCCGATGTGCGAGCCACCATCCACCGTGAGATGCTGCCCGGTGATGTAGCTGGCCACGTCCGAGAGCAGGAAGCAGCATGGCGTCGCCACCTCCTCCGGCCGTGCGATCCGCCCCATCGGGATCTGCGCCAGGGTACGCTCGATGAACTTCGGACTGCGGATGACCTCCGTCATCGGCGTTTCCACCGCGCCGAAACACACGCTGTTGACGCAGATGCCGTAGCGCGCCCATTCGCGTGCCGCGCTCATCGTGATGCCGAGCACGCCTGACTTCGCCGCGCCGTAATTAATCTGGCCGATGGTGCCGCGCCGCCCGGCGATGGACGACACGTTGACGATCCGCCGTGGCGCCTCGCTGCCGGCCTCGGCGCGCTCGATCATGTGGCGCCCGACGGCCTGCAGACAGTTGAACACCCCGGTCAGGTTGACGTCGATGACGGCCTGCCAGTCGGCCAGCGACATCTTGTGGATCATGGCGGTACGGATGATGCCGGCGTTGTTGAACAGGCCGTTGATCTCGCCGTGCTTGTCCACGGTCCGCGCGACCGCGTCCTGCACGAAACCCGGGTCGGCGACGCTGCCGACGTGGCAGTCGACGTCACCGCCGAGCGCGGCCGCGGTGTCCTCGAGGCCGTCGCCGTTCAGATCCAACAACACCAGCCGCGCACCGAGCGCCGCGGCCTGCTCGGCGACGCCGCGGCCGATGCCCTGCGCGGCGCCGGTGACGAGGATGACGCGGCCGTCCAGCCGCATGGGTTCGGAATAGGACATGACTCTCGACCTCGTGAACTCAGGTAGGGGATTGCGGTGCCGCGGCACGCGCTGCGGACGTCTTCAGACGTGGCGCAGGGCGTCGCGATGACGGGTCAGGTAGGCGCGGCTCATGACGTCCTGCTGCACGCCGTAGCCGATCTCGCCATCGAGGTTCCAGCGCATCAGGTTCTGCACGTAGACCAGCGACGGGTACGGCGCCCACGGCGAGCCGTTGATGGCCGCCGCGGTCATGGCGAAGGTCTTGCCGCGCACGTCGGTGGCCTTGAGCACGGTACTCATCGGCAGCAGGCCGGCGCGCTCGCTGCGGCCTTCGATCGCGGTCAGCCCGTGCACGGCGCCGTCTTCGA
>JAGQRA010000837.1 GCA_020425885.1 Planctomycetota bacterium
CGCTGCCCGACATCTCGAACTTCGTCGGCGGGGTGATACCGAAGAAGACATAACCCTCCTTCGGCTGCTCCTCGAGCAGCCCGCCGCGGAAGCTGCGCGCGCGCACCTTCGCGGCGATCTCTTCGTCGAGGTCGGCGACCACCTGATCGACGCCGACGGACTCCATGACCGAGCCATCCGACAGGATCATGCGCAGGTGCATCCGCGACGGATCCACCATGTGCAATTCGGCACCGCCGGCCCGATGCAGACGCACCATGAGATTGACCGGCACGACCCGTGCCACCTCGATCAGATCGACGCCGAGATCGGCGACGTGGTCGGCATAGCGAGCCTGGCCGTAGACGATGCCCTCGGGTGACAGCGCCGGGAACCTGCGATGCGCACTCGGCGGACCGCCGAACTCGACGCCCTCGACACCGACGCTGCTGCAACCTGCGAACACGAGCAGCGACAGGGTCACGATCATTCTCACTGACATGCGATCCTCGCTCGAACCATGGAGTGCATCAGGAATAGCGGTGAGGCCGGGCCACACAAGAACGCGGCGCCAAGAAGTCCCGTGGGCTCGCGGCAGTCACCGCACCCTGGCCGTGTAGCGCAGCTCGCGTTCGAACCGGCCCTCGACGACGTGCCGCACCAGTCCGAAGTCCGGCGCGAACCAGAACTGCGTGTTGCCGACATCGAAGACCAGGCACGGCAGCCCCTTGCCGATCTCCTGGGTCGAGCGCGCGCCCTTCATCGTGCTGGCCCAGGACTGATCGTAGGGCAGCGGATCGACGAGCCGCGGCCGCCACAGCGCGACGCGGACGTCGGGACCGTTGGCGCGCACATCCAGCGTGATATCGCCGGCGATCAGGACCCGGCGGTCGTCGACCGAGATCGGGATCGGCTGCGGATGACCTTCGGTGCCGGATTCGTCGATCGGCTTGCGCAGGATGTTGCCGCGGTCGGTGGCGCCGCTCTCGACCTCCATCTCCTCGAGATACCAGACCTTCTTGCCCGCGGCGTTGAGGTCGCGGTAGACCGCCTTGCCGCGACCGGCAACCAGGAAGCTGCCGATCTCCTTGGCCAGCGCCCGCTGCAGCGCCAGCTGCGCCCGCCAATCCGAGGACGGCGTCGTCGCCACCAACTTCGGTCGGGTCTCGACGAAGGCGAAGGCCGGGTCGGTGAGCTGATCGCCTTCGAACCACCTTCGGGCGGCCCACAGCCAGCGCCAGGTGTCCGCCCCCTTGCCAGCCAGGTCAGAGCCATCGGCGGTCAGGAACTCACCCCACTTGCGGATCGCCTCGTTGCCGTCGAGCCGGTCCAGGTCCAGTTGACCACCGGGGGCGCAGTCGCGCTCGGCCTGGGCGGCGAGTCGATCGATCGTGTCGGCGGCCCAGGACGTATCGTCGGGGTAGGTGCGCAGGTGATCGAACAGGTTCGCCGGATCGTCGCCGGCGGCGATCTTCGCCAGCTGCTCGCGCTCGGCCCGGATCTCGTCCTCGACCGCGATCCGGATTCCGTCGAGGCGCGTCCTGATCGCGTCGGCGCGGACCGCGAGCTGCTCGCGGATCTGCTGCAGGTCGGCCACCCGATCCGGCTCGTCCTGGCGACCGATCTTCTTCGAGCTGATCCACTTCTTCGCCAGCAGCTGGAAGTCCCCGGCCGACGCCTCGGCCAGCTTCAGGCTCGCATTGCCGCTGTTGAAGTCCTGCTGGGCGGCGTTGCGTTCCTTGGTCGCGGGGACCGTCGCCGTATCGGCGAGCAGGACCTTGGCCGCGGCATCCAGCGCGGCCGCCGCCGCGACCACCTGTTGCAGATGCACCGCGCCCTCGGTCTCGGGGATGGCCTCCTTTCTCTTCTCCCAGGTCTGCTGCGCGGTCGCCGGCGAACCGCCGTTGATCAGGTCGCGCACGTCATCGAACAGCTCGCCGGCCAGGACGTCCTTCTTCATCGAGTCGTCCTGCTTGTTGACGCGGTCCTCGAGTTCCCTGACCCGCTGCTCGAGATTCTGCTTGTCGGCCAGCGCCTCCAGTCGCGCGGTCTCCGCCGCCGCGCTCTCCTTCGCCGCCTGCGCCGACTTGCTCTTCTCGAGCTTCAGCTCGGCCTCGGCGGCGACGACCTGGTTGCGCATCTGCTCCCGGTCGTTCCTCACTTCCTCGAGCGCCTTCTGGTGTTCGGCCTCGAGCTTGACGATCTCCTGCGCGTGCGCGCTGCCGACGTCGCCGTACTTGGTCTGCAGCTCGTTGTACTTGTTGCCCTGGTCATAGACCATCCAGCCGAGGCCGCCGACCGCGACGACGCTGAGGAAGAAGCCGCCGCCGAGCCAGGCCGGCACGCCGCGCTTCTCGCGGAACGCGCGCGACTTCTCGATCGCGTGGGCGAAGTCCGCCGCGCTCTGGAAGCGCTTGTCGCGGTTCTTCTGCAGCGCCTTCTGCAGCAGCTTGCGGATCGGCTCGCTGAGGTTGTCGAGCTCCGTGATCATCGGAGCGATGTTGGTCTCGAGGATCGCGGTGCGCAGCTCCTCGGGCGTGTCGCCGTCGAACGGCCGACTGCCGCTCAGCATCTCGTAGAGCATGACGCCGACCGAGAAGAGGTCGGAGCGACCGTCGAGGCGCTGGCCCTGGACCTGTTCGGG
The DNA here is from genome assembly GCA_020425885.1 of Planctomycetota bacterium. The sequence goes on from JAGQRA010000837.1 coordinate 2,624, forward strand.
CGACATGTAGCGCGGCGTACCGATGACCTGGCCCTCCTCGAGGGTGGCGGTCAGGCTGGCGATGCCGAAGTCGAGCAGCCGGACGCCGACGCCGAACGGGTTCTCGTCGGTCTTGGCCATGCGCCGGGCCAGCATCACGTTCGACGGCTTGATGTCGCGATGGACGAAGCCCTGATCGTGACCGCTGGCCAGCGCCAGCAACGTCTGCCGCGCGATCTCGAGCGCGTGCCGCTCGTTGAGCATCGATTCGCGGACCAGGACCTCGTCGAGCGGCTCGCCGTCGACCAGGTCCATCGTCAGGAACAAGGTGCCGTCGGTCGACTTGCCGGTGTCGCGGACCTGCACGACGTGCTCGGAGACGAAGCCCTGGGCGGCGTGGATCTCGCGGAAGAACAGCTCGCGGAACTTCGCGTTGCGCGAGAAGCGCGGGCGCAGCACCTTGAGGGCGATCTCGCGGCCTTCGATCTCGCGATCCTTGGCGCGATAGACCACGCCCATGCCACCCTCGCCGAGCTTCTGCAGCACTTCGAAGCGGCCGGCGAAGACCTTGCCAACGCCCGAATCGGCTTTGGCGGTGGCGGCGGCCGGCGGCGCGGATCGGCTCGCCGTGCCCTGTCTGCTCGGGGCGTCCTGCTCCGCCGGTTCGACGTCGCCCATGTCGACGGTCCTGTCGAGCCCGCCCTGGGCCATGGTGTCACCCGGGGAGACGGCTTCGCGTCGCTTGCCCTGGATGATGGTCTGCTCCGGGACCGGTTCGGGCCCGGGCTTGCCACCGCCGGACTTGCCGCCGCCGGACTTGCCGGCGTCGGGCTGAATCATCGTCTTGTCCGGCTCCGAAAGATCTTCCGACGAGCCACGACCGCGTTCTTTCACCATTGGGGCACCTGCATGCGCTGGATGAGCGGAGGCGCAAGCGCCCTCCGGGGGTTGGCGGGCCAGGATAGCCAGGCCCGACCGGCATGCCAGCGGCAGCAGAGCCGGCCATTGGAGAAAGGCGGCCCGCTCATGGCGGCATGACGGTAGCGATCAGGCAATCGGTTCAGGAACCACGGATCGAGACCCCGCCCGAATCGGCCTGCGCCACCATCAGTCGAGGCGAACGCGCTGCCAGAGCACCCGCTCGACGCGCGCGATCGGGGTCCAGTCACCGTTCGGGAACAGGACCTCCGTCAGCTCTCGACACAGCGCCTGCTCGCACGCCGCCACGCCGGCTTCGGTCGCCAGATCGGAGGCCGCGCAGATGCGCCGGGATCGTTGTCCCGCCAAGTTCCAGTGGGCCTCGACCTCGTCGAGCGCCATCTGCTCGAGATCGATCGGCGTGCTGTAGGCCAGACGAAACGTGATCTGGGCACGGCCGCCGTTCGCGGCGACCCATGCGTGCTCGAGGGTCGCCGTTCTCCTCACCACGCGATTGCCGACGCGGACCTCGGCCTCGCCCGGAAAGGCCCCGGCGATGCCTCCCACCGTCATGGCAACCTCGCCGACGGGTGCAGGGTAGCGAGCATCCTGACGCTCCGAGACCGTGCCGCACGCCATGGTGGCAACGAACACGATCGAGACGACCGAGTGGTTCTGTCGCATTGCCTCGAGACCTTCGGCGCCGACGGTCCGCGACTGATGTTCGGCTTCGCGCACGTCCCGGGTCGGGACCGTGGCGCGGCGATGGCGGCGACGGAGGCGCCGGAGCGGCCCGGTCGTGCTGGTGGTGCTGCCAGGGGAGGTGACAAGCCCGCGAGGCGACGGCACCATTGGGCCCACATGGCCAGCAGCACCTTCCCGCGAGTTCTCGGCATCGCCGTCCTTCTCAGTTCACTGACGCCTGCGCAAGGGCCAACGCCGGCCACCGCCAGGGCCTGGAGCGCCTTCCAGGACGAGGCCCCGGGACGCTGGATCGTGCGCTGGCATCCGGCCACCGGAACGCCGCAGCAGATCTACGGCGAAGGCATCGACCTGCCCGACTGGCGCGAGAACTCGCTCGAGGAGGCCAGGCGTCACGCCAACGCGGCGCTGCAGCGCTGGCCCGAGCTGCTCGGGCTCGGCGGCTCCGACTTCGGCGAACGCATCGGCACCCGCATGGGGCGCAGCTGGTCGTTCACGTTCGGCCAGTCGTTCGCGGGCCTGCCCGTGATCGGCGGCCGCGTCGACGTCCGCGTCAGCATGGCCGGCCGCATCGGCTTCCTCGGCAGCGTCGCCGTGCCGATCCCGGCGGACTTCGACACCACACCGCTGATCGGCGAAGAGGCCGCCACCGCCATGGCGTGGCAGCACCGCGGCCTCGAGCCGAAGGCGGTGCCGCAGCCCGGCGCCGAGCGGCAACCGCGGTTGGTGATCTGGGCCGACCTCGGCAGCGATCGGACGACGACGCCGCAGCTCGCCTGGGAGATCCCGATCTCGGCGATCGAGGCCGACGGCAGCGGACCCGTCGGCCGTGTCTACGTCGATGCCCGCACCGGCGGCCAGCTGCACTACCGCAACGACAAGCACGAGTGCGGCAACCCAGGCTGTCGCTTCGACACCGCGGCCGACTCCCCGGTGAACGATTCGCCAGCAGCCATGCCGCCGGCGACCTACACCGTCATGGGCTGGGTCCACACCGCCTTCTCGCCCGCCACCACCCCGACCAACGAGCCGCTCGTCGGCGTCGAGGTCTCGGTGCCCGGACTCGGCACCCTGATCACCGATCAGAACGGCCAGTTCTCCGCCAACCTCACCAGCCCGACCACGGTCACCGTGCAGCTCGACGGCATCCACACCCAGCTCATAGCCGGCGTCAATCCGCTGACCGCGACCCTGCTGCTGCAGCCCGGCGTCAACCAGACCTTCCAGCTCGGCACCGTCAACTCGACCCAGAACGAACTCGCCCACACCACGGCCTACTACTGGGTCCACCACATCAACGAGCTGCTGCGCAGCATCGTCGGCAACGTGCCCGAGATGGACACCGCCGACCTGGTGCGGCCGACGGTCAACATCAACAGCTCCTGCAACGCCTACTACACCGGCAACACGATCAACTTCTATCACGCCGCCGGCAGCTGCAACAACACCGCCAGCGCCTCGGTCGTCGCCCACGAGTGGGGTCACGGCCTCGACGATCGCTTCGGCGGCATCTCGCAGGTGAACGGACTCAGCGAAGGCTGGGGCGACATCTGCAGCATCTACATGCTCGATGACCCGATCATCGGCCACGGCTTCTACACCACCGGCGCCGGCATCCGCGACGGCAACAACACCCGCCAGTACCCGACCGGCAGCGGCGTCCACGCCCAGGGCGAGTCGTGGATGGGCTTTGCCTGGAAGTACCGCGAGAACCTGCGCGCCCTGCTCGGCACCACCCAGGCGATCGCGATCAGCAATGACACCGTGCTGGCCTCGATCGTCGCCGACGCGACCGATTAGCAGTCCGCCGTGCTCGAGGTCTTCATCGCCGATGACAACGACGGCAACCTCAACAACGGCACCCCGCACCACCCCCAGCTCGCGGCCGCGTGCAACGCCCACAGCCTGCCCTATCCGGCGATCCAGGCCGGCAGCCTGGTCCACGCCAACCCACTCGGCGACAGCCACGACCCGTTGACGCCACGTTTCGTCGAGTGCGACGCGGTGCCGATCTTCGGCAGCTTCACCCAGGTCCGTGTGCACTACAACGACGGCCAGTCCAGGCAGCGGGTCATGATCCCGACGGCCACCACCAACCGCTATCGGGCGCTGCTGCCCGGCATGCCCTCGCCGCAGACCCTGACCTATCACTTCGAGGGCGTCCACAGCGCCAACATCACCTTCCGCCTGCCCGAGACCGGCGAGTTCAGCTACCAGACCCGCAAGGAAGGCGTCATCTGGTCGGAGGACTTCGAGGGCGGCGCGGCCGGCTGGACCCACGGCGCCGCCAGCGGCAGTGACGACTGGCAGCTCGGCGTGCCAGGCGGCTTCGCGGCCGGACCGTGGGTGGATCCGGCGGCCGCGGCCGGCGGCACGCGCTGCGCCGGCACCGACCTGTCGAACGATGGCGCCTACTCGCCATCGAGCAACTGCTGGCTGCGTTCGCCGCCGATCGACTGCACCGGCCAGACCAATCTGAACCTGCGCCTGAAGCGCTGGGCGAGCTGTGCGGGCAACGACTTCCTCGAGCTCCACGTCAACCCGTGGCTGGTGTTCAGCTCCAGCGGCAACACCTTGCTCGACACGCAATGGGTGACGACCGAATGGCCGATCTTCTACGTCGACAATCACCCAGCCGTGGTGCTCGAGTTCCGCCTCCGTAGCGATGCGACGCAGCAGTACGGCGGCTGGAACATCGACGACCTCGAGATCTACACCCCGACCTCATCGACCCCGCTCTCGACCAGGCTGAGCCTGCAACCCGAACAGGCCCAGCAGGGCTCGCCGATGCAGCTGTCGATCGACACCCCCGCCTCGCAGCCGTTCCTGCTCATCATCGGCAGTCAGCCGGGACCGACGATCGTCAACGGCGTGCCACCGATCCTGGTCGGCGGCAACTACGTCAGCTTCTTCGGCTACACCGACGTGTCAGGACACTATGGCCAGTCGCTCACGGCCCCGACCGGCGTGCCCGCGGTCGGAACGGTCTGGTACAGCCAGGTGCTGACGCTCGATGGCAACTTCGAGTTCGTGACCAGCAACCAGTTCGTCAACCTGTTCACACAGTAGGGCCACGGCCTCTCGATGCCCGGACGCTGCATTCCCGGTTACAATTCGCGGAATGCAACTCGGCAAACTCGCGACGTCGGTCCTCCTGCTCGCCGGTCTGGCACCGGCCCAACTCTTGATCGGCGCCGAGAGCAACGGCTCGATCTGGCTGGTCGAGCCCCGATCCGGCCAGCGTCACCCCGCCGGCAACATCAGCGCGGTCACCGGTGTGGTCGGCGAGCTCGCCCACGACTTCACGTCCGGAACGGTGTACGTGTCGTCGACCAGCCTGCACGAACTCTACACCTGCGATCTGGTCACGGGCACCGCGACCCGCATCGGCCCCTACGGCGGCACCATCCGCTACTTGCATGGCCTCGAGTGGGACAGCATCACCGGCACGCTCTGGGGGGTTCCGTACTCGGACGGGAATCTGTATTCGATCGACACCAACACGGGCGCAGCCACTCTCGTCGGGTCGACCGGGCTGATGGGGTTCGTCAACCTCGCCTACGACCTGCCCCGCGACATCCTCTACGCGGTGAACACGACGTCGCCGGGCCTCTACACCATCGACCGCACGACCGGGGCAGCGACGCCGATCGGCCCGCTCAACGGCCCGCAGTCGCCGGCGAGCCTGACCTACGACCTCGTCACCGACACCCTCTTCCTGGCCGACAACCAGCAGAGCAACCTCTACGTGGTCGATCGCACGACCGGCGCGCCGACACTGATCGGCAGCCTGGGGAGCGGCAA
>JAGQRA010000838.1 GCA_020425885.1 Planctomycetota bacterium
CAACGACGAGCAGACGCGGGGGCGGAGCTGGTGCAGGGTGGCCATGTCGAGGTCTCGCCGCGGCGAGGTCGGCAGCATACGCCGCGATCCTCGCCGGGGTCGCACCTCTTCACGGCCGACACGCACGAGACGCTCGACCGTGACCCGCTGACGCCCGCGCCGAGCCTGCCCCCCGCGCGATGCCGCTCAGGCCGGCGCCGCTGCCACCGCGACTTCGTCGAGCGGCAGCCTGATCCGGATCGTCGTACCGACGCCGACCTCGGACTCGACCGCGATCGTGCCGCCGTGCTTCTTGGTGACGATGTTGTGCACGATGTTGAGGCCCTGCCCGGTGCCGCGGCCGACCTCCTTGGTGGTGAAGAACGGATCGAAGATGCGCTCCCGGTCGGCAGCCGGGATGCCGACGCCGGTGTCGGCGACGGCGATCTCGACGTCATCGCCGTCGCGCCGCGTCGAGACCTTGATCCTGCCCCTGCCGACCGAGCCCTCGCCTACGGCATCGGCGACCGCGTGGGCGGCATTGACCACCAGATTGAGCACGACCTGATTCAGATCGCTCGGGTGGCAACGCACCGCCGGCAGCGCGTCGTCGAAATCGGTCTCCAGTTCGGCGGCGTACTTCCACTCGTTCCGGGTCACCGTGATCGTGCTCGCGATGGCGTGATTGAGGTCGACGACCTGCTTCTCGACGCCGCTCGGGTGCGAGAATTCCTTCATCGCCTGCACGATGGTGGCCACCCGACCGATGCCCTCGAGCGACTGTTCGAGGGCGCGCGGGATCTCGCCCTTCAGGTAGTCGACATCGGTTGCGGCGCCCGCGGTCGGGTCCAGCAGCGGCTCGAGCTCGGCGAATGCATCGCGCAGGAATCGGGTGTTGTCACCGATGAACTGCATCGGCGTGTTGATCTCGTGGGCGATGCCGGCGGCGAGCTGGCCGATGGCCTCGAGCTTGCGCGCGTGCAGCAGCTCGCCCTCGAGCGCCTTGCGCATGGTGACGTCGAACGCCGTGAACGTCATCCCCCGATCGTGATCGCCGGCATCGAGCCATGAGGTGCTCAGTAGCACGGCGACGCCCGGACCGCCGGCCCTGGTCCAGGTCGTTTCGACGGTCGCGGTGCCCAGCGTCTCGAGCTGCACCGCGAGCTCACCGGAAGCCCGCGTGGCCTCCTCGGCACTGACGAACAAGTCGGCGAACTCGCTGCCGAGCAGATCGTCGCGCGAACGTGCCGTCAGGTCACACATGCGATCGTTGACCTCGGCCAGCCGGTCGGCAGCGATGACCCCGATGCCGGCCGGCGCCGCCCGCACCAGGCTCTCGAATCGCGCCTCGGAGGACTCCAACCGCTGCTCGGTCGCGACGATGTCGGAGATCTCGCGCATCGCCCAGATCACATGGCTGATCCCGCCGTCGGCGTCATGCAGCGGCGACAGCAGCAGGCTGATGGTGGTGACGCTGCCGTCGCGATTGGGCCGCGTGCGTCGGAATTCGCGCGGACGCCCGGTCCGCAGCACCTCAGCCATGCTGCACGGCTCCGCGCCGGCCACGTACGAACCGTCGAAGCAGCCGAGGAGCTGATCGCAGGTCGCGCCGATCGCCTCGTCGGCGCCCGCGTCCAAGGCGGTCAACCGATCGTGATTGACGTCGACGACCTCGCGCTCCGGCGTCACGACCAGGACATCGTCGTGCATGCCGTTGAGCAGCGAACGGTAGTAGCGGGTCCGGTCGCGGGCCATGCACTCGACCCGTTCACGCTGCCGCACGAGACCGCGCAGCCGGACCTTGAAGAACACGATCCCTGCCAGCCCGAGCAGCCAGAGCACGACGTGGGCGATTACGTTGCGCACCATCGCCGGGCGGCTGATGGCCCACAGCGGCGACATCGGAATCGCGACGCTGAGGCCACCGCGCAGATCGCCCTCGGCATAGCCGTGCTGTTCATGGCAGCGCAGGCACGCGCGTTCGGTGATCAGCGGCCGCATCAGCCGCATGTGTGATTCGCCGCGGAACATCTCGATCGAGTGGACCTCCTCGGCGCCGGCTTCGAAGGCGAGCAGTGATGCCCGTTCCCAGGGGTCGGCGGCGTTCGCCTCACGCACCGGCCGCAGGCTGGTCAGGTGTCCCTGCGCCCCCGTGAGCTCGGCACCGAGCGCATGCACCTGCCGTGTCATGTAGGCCGGGTTGACCATGGTCAATCGCCGACCCGAAGGCGTGACCAGATCGCGTTCCTCGACGTCGAGCAGCGGATTCGGCGGCGTCGTCTCGGTGACCGGGACATAGACACCGCCGTGCAACGCGTTCCAACGCCGGTAGA
>JAGQRA010000839.1 GCA_020425885.1 Planctomycetota bacterium
CGACGCGGGCATGGGCGTCGGCGAAGTGGTCGCGCAATCGGGCCTCGCGCTGGCGCACGAACGTGCGGAAGGTGTCGAGCGCGGCCGGGACCTCGTCGTAGCCGATCGGATCGACCTCGAACACGCCGCGACGCAGCACCAGGCGCGCGATCTCGGGGTCGTGGCGCAGCGTCGCCGCGAGCTGCGTCATCCGTTCCTCGGCGGTCGCGATCAACCGCTCGGCGCGGCCGGCCCCGTGCAGCAGCTGCCAGAGGATCTCGTTGCGCCGGTGCACGAAACACGGGTCGCAGGCCAACCGTTCGGCGAGTGGGTGGCGCATGACGTCGACCGCCAGCCCGGGCTCGGCGTGGATGCCGAAACCGTTCGCGTCCCAGAGCAACGGCTCGAGCCGGTCCTTGGCCGGATCGAAGAACAGCACGTGGTTGTGGGCGCGGTCGGCGTGGATGCTGGCGGTGAGCACGGCCACGGCCTGGGCCCGCGCCATCGCCTCGAGGTCGAGCGTGGCGGCGAGGATGGCCAGCGACTCGACCGACGGCGGCATCCGCAACGCGGCGAGCAGCCGATCGAGGGCGCGACGGGCCCGCGGGTTCGGATCGCCGATCGCGCGCCACGAATCGGCAACGGCCCAGAGGTCGAGGTGGCGGCGGCTGCCGAGGCTGTCGCCCTTGAAGAACGTGCCGCGCGGCCGACCGCCTTGCGCCGCGAGGTCATCGCCAGGACGCAGGCTGCGCAGATAGACGCCGCGTTGTCGTCCGTTCAGAACGAGGCGGACCGGGGCGCTGTGTTCGTGCATCAGCCCGAGCTCGGCACTGAGCTGATCGGGTAACCAGTTGCAGAGCGCGAGCGGGTCTTCGGGACGCGACAGCTCGACGAACTCGGGGGTCGCCAGGTCCGCGGTCCTCGGTTTGATGCGCAGCGACGGTTTGGCGCGGCGATGGTGCCAGGCGCTGAAGCCGCGCAGGCTGACCCGGGCCCGCGACGGCGGTCGGTCGCCATCGCGGAAGGTCGCCGCCAGCGAGACCTTGCCGTCCTCGCCGTTCGTCGGCGCGAACAACTCGTCGAGCTTGCCGCGCTGCAGAGTCACCTCGACGACCGGCAACTCGGGCTCCGGCCCGGATTCGCCCGCGCCGATTGCTACCCGATCCAGGTGCGCGACGGCGTAGCCCAGTACCGCCACCAGGCCGAGGCAGAGGGTCGAGAGCAACGCGTGGCGCCGGGACATCCAGCCAGCCATCGGCCATCGGGCCGCAGCCGCCTTAGTAGCGGCCGCATCGTCGCGCATCGCCGCTCTGTGCAGCGGCTTTGCCGTATCAGCGCGGAGCGGCGAGCCGCAGCACCGGATAGGTGTCGTCCGTCTGGTGCTCGAAGAAGTTCCAGTTCGACATGCCGTCGTCGCTGAGCGGCTCCAGCAGCTGGGCCGCGAGCATCGCCAGCCGCTGCTGCGAACTCACGAGCAGCGTGCCGAGCGGCAACTCGATCGCAGCCGCCGGCTGCCACTCGCCTTCGAGGACGAGCTCCTGGTGACCCTGGAACGGACGCTTGGGCTTGCGCTTCTTGGTCACGACGAAGCGCTCGGCCTGCACCCGGCGCGGCGCGTCGATGGCTTCGAACTCGATGCCGTGGCGTTGCAGCAGAGCGAGTGCGTCGGGCGACGGTTGCTGCACCGCCCAGGCCGCCGGCAGCGCGCGGTGTTGGCGGGCGCGGAACGAGCGCAATACCTGCATCCGCTCCGGGGTGCCATCGCCCTTGCGCTGCAGCCGCACGTCGCCGCTGTCAGGCATCTCGAGGCGGTCGACCTCGCCGACCAGGACGTCGAGCTGCTCTGGTTCGGCGAAGGTCGCGTCGTGGCCGAACCAGAGCCTGGCGTCGGTCGCCAGCGGTCGCGCGTCGGCGCCGCTGCACGCCTCGCGCACTTCCTGCTGGCGCCGCCGCAGCGTCTGCAGCGTGGTCAGCACGAAGGCGCGGGTCACAGCTATCCGGGTCTCGAAGTCGCAGTAGCTGTAGGCCTCGCTGAGGATCGAGATGCGGTTGCGCAGACCGAAGTAGTTGGTGCCGTAGCGCGGCCGGCTGTCGTAGGTGTACCAGCCGCGGACGTTGTCGGGTGATTCGGGCGCGCGGCCGCCGTCCCAGTCGCGGGTCTCGAAGTTGCCGTAGTCGAAGACTTCGAAACCGTGCTCGCGCTTCATCGCCGCCGTGACCTCGTCCAGCGCCGCGCGCGACAGCCGGGCGAGGTCGCGGTCCATGTTCGGCGACAGGCACGGCGAGTAGGTCAGGTGGTAACCGTGGTAGGACCCGTTCGTCGTGTGCAGGTCCATGAACAGATGCGGGTCGATCGAATCGAACAGAGCCAGCAGCGCGCGCGTCTCGGGCGCCTCGGCCTTGATGAAGTCGCGGTTGAGGTCGAGGCCTTGGCCGTTCGGCCGCTGGCCGACGATCGAGGGACCGTTCTGTCCCCGGCGATTGCCGTCCTTCATCTGCTCGTTGCCGTCGACGTTGTAGATCGGCAGCAGCCACAGATCGAACGCCCCCAGCAGGTCCTCGTGCTCGCCGTTGGCGATCTCGCGCAGCAGCAGCTGCAGCGCCTCCTTGCCCTCGACCTCGCCGGCGTGGATGTTGCCGATGATCAGCGCGCGCAGCCGCGGCGTGGCCGGTTCGTCGCCGAGCGCGGCCTTGACCAGCAGCAGCGGGCGCCCCTCGTGGCTCTTGCCCGCGACCGCGACCGCGAGCCGATCGCCGTGCGGCAGCTTGACGCAGGCATCGAGGAAGTGCTGCACGTCGGCCAGGGTGCTGGTCGCGCCGTGGCCGCTGGTCTCGGGCCGCGTGCGCGGGCCTTCCTGCTGGGCCAAGAGCGGCGTGAGCAGCGCCGCCAGCAGCAACGCGAGGGTGGAAGCGGGCCCTGGAGAAGTGCGCATGGCCGGGAGTCTATCGCCGGGTGCGGGCCGCCGACTAGGATCAGGCGACCCATGCCGCGCCCGTTCGTCGCTCTCGTCCTCGCTGCCCTCGTCCTCCTCGCCGGCGCGGCGGCTGCGCAACAGCCCGATCCGCGCATCCGGACGATCGAGGTGCGGCCCGGCGTCTACATGCTGCAGGGCAACGGCGGCAACATCGGCGTCGGTATCGGCGAGGACGGCGTCTTCGTCATCGATGACCAGTTCGCGCCGATGGTCGACCAGATCAAGGCGGCGGTTCGCAAGCTGACCGATCAGGACGTCCGCTTCGTGCTCAACACGCACTGGCACGGTGACCACACCGGCGGCAACGAGCGCTTCGGCAAGGCCGGCGCCGTCATCCTCGCCCACGAGAACGTTCGCAAGCGGATGAGCGTCGAGCAGTTCATGCAGGCCATGAACCGCAAGGTCCCGGCCTCGCCGGCCGCCGCGCTGCCGGTCGTCACCTTCGCCGACGACGTCACGTTGCACTGGGGCGGCGACGAGGTCCACTTCTTCCACGTCGCGCCGGCGCACACCGACGGCGACGCGATCGTTCACTTCACCAAGGCGAACGTGATCCACATGGGCGACACGTTCTTCGCGAGCGGCTTCCCGTTCATCGACACCGGCAGCGGCGGCACGCTGGCCGGCGTGATCGCCGCCGCCGACCGCGTGCTGAAGCTCGCCGACGACGACACCCGGATCATCCCGGGCCACGGCGACCTCAGCGACAAGAGGGGGCCCGCCGCCTATCGCGACATGCTGGCGACGATCCGCGACCGCGTGACCGATCTCGTGGTGAAGGGCAGGACCGCCGACGAGGTCGTCACCGCCGGGCCGGCGCAGGAATGGTCCGAGCGGCTCGGCAAGGGCTTCATCAGCACCGAGCGCTTCGTGCGCATGGCCTTCGCCGAGGTCGTGCGCGAGCGGGCGGCGGCCGGTGGGGACAGGCGCGAAGAGGACGAGGTCGTGCGGATCATGGGCTCGGACGTGATGCTGAACCTCGCCCAGCAGTGGGCCAAGGCCCACGCGGCGGTGCCGGGCCCGCACGCTCAGCTCCAGATCGCGGGAGGCGGTTCCGGCGTCGGGCTGGCTGCGCTGCTCGAAGGTCGCGGCGACCTCGCGATGACGACGCGCGAGCCGGAGCCCGCCGAGCGCGACGCGGCGACCCGCGTGGGCATCGAGTTCCGCATCGTCCCGGTCGGCAAGGGCCGGCTCACCTCGGCTCCGAGGGTTTTCGACTGCTACCTGGTCGCGTCGACCGCGGCTTCGCCGGCGGCGCGCGCATTCCTCGATTGGGTGCGCTCGCCGGCGGGGATCGCCGTCACGCGGAAGGTCGGCTGCGAACCGGCAGGCGCGGCGAAGTAGTCCGCCCGAACGTCATCGCGGTGCGGCCTCGTGCCTGGCACGATGTCTCACTAAAGCTCGGCGAGGCTCTGCTCGATGCCGGCGAGCTGTTGCCGCAGCTTCTCGAGGTTGTCGCGCTGCTGTTCGACGACGGCGGGCGGGGCCTTGCTGACGAAGCCCTCGTTGCCGAGCTTCTTCTCGAGGCCGCCGATCTGGCCCTTCAGCTTCTCGGCCTGCTGCTGCAGCTTCGCCTTCTCCTTGTCGAGGTCGACGACGCCGAGCAGGTAGGCCTTGGCGGCGCCGAGCACGACGGTGGCGGCATCGGCGGTGCGCTCGGCATCGGCCGCGACCGTGACCTCGGCGAGACCCGCCATGTTGGCGAGCAGCGTCCGGGTCGCGGCGAGCACCGTGGCGGCCTCGCCATCGGCGGCGAAACGCGCCGCCAGGCGTTCGCGCGGCGGCACCTGGTAGCGGGCCCGGGTCTCGCGGATCGCGACGCACCACTGCTGCATGGCCGCGATCTGATGCTCGACCTCGGGCGCGTGCCAGGCGGCGTCACCGGCCGGCCAGCGCGCCGCGACCAGCATCTCGCTGGTGGCGAAGGCGGCGCCGATGCCGCGGGTCGGCGCCAGCTCGCAGAGCCGCGTCCACAGCGTCTCGGTCAGGAACGGCACGAACGGATGCATGAGCCGCAGCGTCTGATCGAGCACGGCGGCGAGCACCTGCTGGCCGGTCGCTCTGGCCGCGGCCTCGGCGCCGTCCTTGAAGCGTGGCTTCATCAGCTCGAGGTACCAGTCGCAGAACTCGTTCCAGAAGAAGTCGCGCGCCGCGGCGATCGCGGCCGCCGGGTTGTAGCCAAGGAGCGCGCGGTCGACGGTCGTGATCGCGTGCTGCAGGCGCGACAGGATCCAGCGGTCCTCGAGCGGCAGCTTGGCCGCCTCGAGCGGCGTGAACGCCGCGCCCTCGACGTTGAGGAAGGCGAAGCGGGCCGCGTTCCACAGCTTGTTGCAGAAGTTGGCGCCGATCGCGAAGCGGTCGCTGGTCGCCTTCGCCGCGGCGATGCCCTCGTTGCCGTACTGGCCGATCAGGTCCATCGGCTTCTGGGCGACCGGGTCGACGAACGTGCCGAGGTAGGGCCCGGGCTTCGCCGTGCTCAGGTCGACGAGGCGCTCCGCTTCGCCCTCGGCGGTGAACGGCGAGATCGCCTGCACCGGCAGCCGCACGTCCTGCGTGCCGGTCTGCAGCTCGCAGAC
>JAGQRA010000840.1 GCA_020425885.1 Planctomycetota bacterium
CAGGTGTTCCGCATCGACCACTACCTCGGCAAGGAGACGGTGCAGAACATCCTCGCGCTGCGCTTCGCCAACGGCATCTTCGAGCCGCTGTGGAACGAGAAGTTCGTCGACCACGTGCAGATCACCGTCGCCGAGTCGATCGGCGTCGGCTCGCGCGGCGGCTACTTCGAGGAGTCGGGCGTCATCCGCGACATGATCCAGAACCACCTGATGCAGGTGATGACGTTGATCGCGATGGAGCCGCCGACCGGGCTCGACGCCGACGCCGTGCGCAACGAGAAGGTCAAGGTGCTGCAGGCGATCCGTTCGTTCGCGCCCGAGGCGGTCGACTTCGCCACGGTGCGGGCCCAGTACCTGCGCGGTTCGCAGAACGGCGCCGAGGTGAAGGGCTATCTCGAAGAGGCCGGCGTCGCGCCCGACTCGACGACGGCGACCTACGCCGCCGTCAAGCTCTGCATCGAGAACTGGCGTTGGGCCAAGACGCCGTTTTACCTGCGCGCCGGCAAGCGCCTGCCGCGCCGTACCACCGAGGTCGCGATCCACTTCAAGCAACCCCCGCATCGCCTGTTCGGCGACCATCGCACGGCGCAGCCGAACGTGCTGCTGCTGCGGATCCAGCCCGACGAAGGCGTCGCCTTGCGGTTCGGCTCCAAGGTCCCCGGCCCCGACATGCGGATCCGCGACGTGCGCATGGACTTCCGCTACGGCAGCGCGTTCGGCGGCGAACACGCCGACGCCTACGAACGGCTGCTGCTCGACGCCATGGTCGGCGATGGCACGCTGTTCGCCCGCCGCGACGAGGTCGAAGAGGCGTGGCGCATCGTCGACTCGATCGTCGCCGGCTGGGACCACAGCCGCCCCGACACCTATGCCGCCGGCACCTGGGGCCCCGACAGCGCCGACCTGCTGCTCGGCAAGGATCGCCAGTGGAGGAAGCCGTGACCGCGACGTCGCAACCGGTCCTGATCCACACGCCGCCGCGCGCGACCCGGATCGACCGGATCCATGACGCGCTGCACGATCTGTGGCGCGAGGTCGCAAGCGACGAGGGCGAAGGCGGCGTCGCGCGCGCCCTGACGATCAACTTCGTCGCCGTGGTGCGGGCCGAGGACGAGGGCGCGTTGCGGCTCGCCGCGGACCGTCTGACGCAGCGCTCGCCGGCGCGGGCATTCCTGGTGACGCTCGACAACGACCTGCATGCTCCTGCTGCCGAGGTCGCCGCCGTCACGCGCTGCAGCGGCAGCTCGCGCGACACCGTGCTCGAGGAGGTCCGCCTGCGGTTGCCGCGCAGCTGGTTCCAGCACGTTCCCGGCCTGATCCGCCCGATGCTGATCCACGACCTGCCCAACCACCTCTACTGGGCCGACGATTGGGCCGAGAGCGGCGGCCTCGACGAGGTCTGTGATCTCTGCGAGCACGTCATCGTCGACAGCCGCCGCTTCTCGCTGCCCGCGGTCCAGCTGCCGCGGTTGGCGACGCGCCGCGAACAAGGTGCGCGGTTCACCGATCTGTCGTGGTTGCGCCTGCGACCCTGGCGCCGCGCGCTGGCCGAGGCCTTCGAACGCGTGACCTGGCAGCCTGACCCCGGCCTGCGCGGCGTCGTGCGCCATGGCCGCGACGCCACCGCCGGCGCGATCCTGCTCGCGGAATGGCTCGCGGCCCGACTCGGCGCCAACATCGCGCTCGAGGAGTCGGGCTGCCGTGGGGCTGCCTGCCCCGAGTCGGTGAGCCTGCACGGCGCCGGCTACGACATCGAGGTCACGACCGCCGACCAGTTCGCCATCGTCAAGGTCACGACCGCCGCGGCGTGCCACCTGCCGTTCAGGTTGCCGCTGTCGAAGGGCACCGACGGCGACCTGCTGGCGGCGGCGATCGACATCGCCTGACGCGGCTCCGCGACGTAAGGTGGCCGCATGCCACGGTGCCGCCTGTCGCTGCTCGCCTGTCTCGCGCTCCTGCCGGCCGCATGCACCGCCGTGCACGACGACCTGAGCCGACAGCTGCTGCGGCCGCCGGCTGGCTGGCTTGCCGACCCGCAGGACTTCGGCCTCGACGCGGAGCCGTTCGCGATCGAGCTACACAGCGAGGCGTCGCTGACCGGCTGGTGGATCCCGAGCGCCGCGGCCGCCGGCCGCACCGTCGTGCTGCTGCACGAGGAGGCGACCAACGTCAGCGCCCAGCACCCGTACTACACCTTCCTGCACGAGGCCGGCTTCAACGTGCTGGCCTTCGACCCGCGCGGCTACGGCCGTAGCCGCGGCACGCCGACCCTGCGCGCGTGGCTCCACGACCTCGACGCCGTGTTCGACTGGCTGCACCGACGCGCGGATGTCGACGGCGACAAGATCGCGCTGTTCGGCACCGGCATGGGCAGCGTCGCGGCGATGTGGGCCGCGCGCATGCATCGCGAATGCCGGGCGGTCGTCTTCGAGCACCTGCCCAGCCTGCGCGCCATGCTGCGCGAATCGATGCACGACGATGGCTCCGCGCTCAGCGCCTACTCGCTTGGCCTGGCCGAGTTCTCCTTGCCCGAAGACATCGAGCCCGAGGACAACGCGCCGCGGACCGAGGCCCATGCCCTGTTCCTCGCCACCGCGAACGAGAATGAACGTGACCGGCTGTCGTTGCTGCGCACCCACGATGCCTATGCCGGCGACAAGTGGCTCGTCGTGCTCGCCGACGCCGGCCGCGCGCCGCATGCCATGCTGACCCACGACGGTCAGTATCAACGTCTGATCACCGACTTCCTCAGCCGCGCGTTCGCCGGCACCGCACACTCGATCACGGCCTCGGTGCGCAAGGTCCGCGACGCCAGCGACGGCGAGGCCTGGTACGAGATCGGAATCGAACTCGATCGGCAGGGCGACGACGCGCCGTGGGCGATCGAGGCCTGCGCGATGCTGCCCGGCGGCACGCCGCGCTACGTCCGCGCCTGGATCGCCGGCCAGCGCGGCGACGTGCGCATCAAGCTGCCGAGCGCGCCGACCCACGTCACGGCGACCCGGGTGTTCGCCGCGACCAGGGACGATGCCGCGGTGTTCGTGTCCGACCGAACCTGGCTGTCGCGTTCGGGAGCCGCGATCGCGCCGCTGTGGCCGCGCATCGAACAGCTGCGCAACGAGGCGATGTCGCGCGCCGACTGCCTCCTGCTCGCCGCCGACCTGACCGCGGCGGCGGCGGCCGAGAAGTTCCATCCGACCCTCGAAGCCGAGCTGGCCTCGGTCTACGCGCGGATCGGACTCGAGCTCGCCGCCGACGCCGCAACCCGCGTAGATGCCATCGCCTGGCTCGAACACGCCGTCGCCGCCGCGCCCGAACGGCCCACGCTGCACTTCTGGCCCGGGCCGGTCGCGACCTACGGCGATCCCTACGGCGATGCCGTCACCGCCGCCGGGCAACGGCTGCAGCAGCTGCGTTCCGGAAACTGACGGCTACCGCGCCGCGGCCGGCAGGCCGACGTCGACCCAGACCAGACGGTGGTCGCTGGCGCTGACGAGGTCGGCGCCCGCTTCGTGCGGCAACGGCCAGAACACCAGGGCGCCGTGCTCGCCGAGGTCGCGGGACGGCAGCACGTAGTCGACGCGCAGATTCCCGGGCCCGGTGCCCGGCGTGTCGTCGAGGTCCGCGGTGTCGTGCACGACGGCGCCGCGTTGATCCGAGTTCGAGCCCCATTGCTGATTGGCGGCCAGCTCCGCGCCGGGGCTGCGCGGTGCCGGGTCGCGCACGCGTTCGTGCCCGAGCAGCTCGAGCAGGGCATCGCGCCGCGCCGCGCCATCGACGGGGTCACAGCCGAGATCGCCGGCCAGCACGAACGAGGCCGCCGGGTCGAGGCCACCGCGACCGCCGTCATCGTCGGTGATCCAGGTCGCGCGCTCGGGCGTCAGGTAGTCGCACCAGAAGCGGACCTCGTCGTGATTGCGCCGACCGTTGCGATCGACCTCGCCCTCGAGCATCGGCGACGTCGGCTGACTGCAGAGCAGATGCAGCACCCGCCCATCGCTGACCGGGCCGAGACCGATCGGCACGTCCCAATGACTCCTCGACGACAGCCGCAACTGCCGCCAGGTTTCGTCATCGCGACAATCGTCGGGCCGCAGCGCGCCCGGCATCGCGTCCCAATGCAGCTCGCGGAAGGTGCGGACGCGGTCGGCCAGGATCGGATGTCGCGACAGCACGGCCATGCCGCCCTGGCCCGCGAAGGCACCGGGCCCCCAGCTGTCGCCGGGGCCGTCGACGCTGCCATCGCCGTCGAGATCGATCCCCGATGGTTCGCCGGCATTGACCGCGCCGCAGTAGCGATACGGGAACTCGATGCCGTGCTGCCCGCCCTGGCCGACGGCGAGGTAGTCGTCGGCGAACACGGCGACCGCGGAGCCGTCACCGTCGCGGTCGAAACCGCAGATCAACAGCACGTCGACGGCGTTGCGCTGCACGATCTCGGCCACCGCGCGCGCCTGCACAGAGCGGCCCGAACGCAGCTCCTCCAGCAACAGGCCGGGGGCATCGCGCCGCATCGCCACATCGAAGGTCGCGACCCGCACCACGGGAACCGGCGACCGCCGCGAGGACCGCTGCAGGAACATCCACGCCAGCGGCAGGCTCGCCGCGAGGAAGATCCAGGACCATCGGGTGTAGTTGATCTTCATGATGATTCGACCGAGGTGGTAGCCGCGACGAACATCGCCCCGGCGTCGCCGAGTCGGGATTCGGGTCCGAGCACGACGACGGTGTCACCTTCGAGCAGCACGGTCTCCGGCGTCACCACTGTGAGGTTGGTGGTGCCGCGCCGCACCGCGACGACGCTGCAGCCGGTGCGACGACGGACGCCGATCTCGGCCAGCGAACGGCCGGCGACCGGCGCCCCGGCCTCGACACGCAGGACCCGGAAGCCGATGCCGGGCACGAACTCGGCGATGCGCTCCGCTCCGGTCGGCGACACCTCGGCGAGGCGATCGCTGCCGCCGTGGACCGTCCGCGCCTCGCGCACGCGCCGACCGATCTCGTCGTCGGCGACCAGGTAGCGCCGCAGCACGCGCACCAGGATCTCGACCGAGGCCTCGAGCTCCTGCGGCACGACCTCGTGGGCGCCGGCCCGCCGCAGCACCTCGGTGTCGGCGATGTAGGACGTGCGCACGATCACGTGCACGTTCGGCGCCAGCTGTCGCGCCAGCTGGGCGATGCGCTGCGTCGCCTTCGAATCGTTGACGGCCAGCACCAGCAGGTGCGCGCGTTCGATGCCGAGGGCGCGCAGCACCGAGGCCCGCGTCGCATCGCCGAACACGATCGGGATCCCCTGCGCCTTCTCCGCCCGCACGGTCGCGGCGTTGAGCTCGGAGATGACGACCGGGATACCGAGCGCCCGCAGCCCCTGGCAGACCGCGCGGCCGGTCGGTCCATAGCCGACGATGACGGCGTGGCCGTCGAGCTGCCTGCCGAGGCCGGTGCGGTTGACCCGCCCCTTGGTGCTCGTGCGCGACGCCAGCGTCTGGACGAGGCCGTAGAAGATCGGCGTGCTCGCGATCGACAGCACGGCGACGACGACGAACAGCTGCTCGACCGAGCCCGGCAGCACGTTGCCCTGCCGCCCGGCCTGCACCAGCACGAACGAGAACTCGCCGACCTGCGCCAGCGCCGAACCGGCGCGCAGACAGACCCAGAACGGTTGCCCCAGCACCCGCGCCGCGAGCCACACCAGCCCGGCCTTGCCGACCAGCACGAGCAACAACATCGCGATCACCAATAGCGGCATGGTCGCGATGGTGCGGTAGTCGAACAGCATGCCGATCGACACGAAGAACAGGCTCGCGAAGGCGTCGCGGAAGGGCTCGACCTCCGACGCCGCGAGGCTGTGGTGGTCCGAATCCGCGAGCAGGATGCCCGCGAAGAACGCGCCGAGCGCGAGCGACATGCCGAGCCTGGCCGTGATCGCCGCCATGCCGAGGCACAGCATGGCGAGGAGCAGCACGAACAGCTCGCGGCTACGCGTGGCGCAGACGCGGCGGACGACATGCGGCAGCAGGAAGCGCACGCCGAGCAGCACGCCGCCGAGGATGCCGATGCCGATCGCCGCGCCGATCACACCCGGACCGCCGCCAGCCGAACCGCCGAGCATCGGCACGACGAGGATCATCGGCACGACGGCGAGGTCCTGGGCGATGTTGATGCCGAGGACGAAGCGGCCGTGGGGCGCGCTGAACTCGCCATGATCGACCAGCATCTTGGTCGACGCGGCGGTGCTCGACAGGCTCAGCAGACAGCCGAGGAACAGCGCCTCGGCCCAGCTCGAGCCGGTCAGCAGGCTCAGCCCGGTGCCGATCGCGACCGCGCCCAACACCTGGATCGAGCCGCCGAGCAGGATGGTGCGTCGCAACCTCGCTAGCTGACCGAGCGGCACCTCGAGACCGGCCGCGAACAACAACACGACCACGCCGACCTCGGCCAGCTCGCGCACCGTCTCCTCGTGATGCACGAGGCCGATGCCATGCGGGCCGACCAGGACGCCGGCGCAGAGGAAGCCGACGATCGGCGGCAGCCGCAGGCGATGGAACGACGTCGCCACGCCGACGCACAACGCGAACAACAGGGCCAGCTCGAGTAGGACGTGTTCCAGCACGGCCCGGAGTATGGCCGCGACAGCGGGCCGCGATCGAGCCTTCCGAGGATTCTCGACGCCGCTCCCTCGCGGCGGTCGAGAGGGCCTTCCGCCGGCCGTTCCCGAAGCGGGACACGCCCGAGTCCGCCTTCCCATCGCGGCTGTGAAGCGGTCCCGGTCGAGCCCCGCCCGCTTCCGGCTCCACGCCGCAAGTCACGTTCGGCTGAAGGGATACGCTTGCTTCGAACGAACTGACGACACCTTCCGAGACCAGACATCCATGTTCCGAAACACCTTGCTCCCTCTCTCCGCCGCGGCCCTGCTGGCGACGACCGCAACCGCTCAGCTCTGCTCTGACAACACCTACAAGCTGAACCTGACCGATGCCGCCGGCGTACCCGCGCCGACCTTCGTCGACCCGCTGACGAACGAGACCTACTACCAATTCGACACCGAAGCCGTCTACCTCGCCTTCGATCCGACGTTGCCGAGCGGCACCTACTACGTCCACGTCACCGACCCGATCGACGGGCTCGACATGGTGCTCTCGACCAACGATCCGATGGATCGCTTCGTCACGGTGCAGAACGACAACGGCGTCATCACCCTGTCGCTGCCGTTCTCGGCCAACACGCCGGTCACCGGCCTAGGCATCGGCGGCGTCGGCCAGAGCCTGCTGCTGCAGCCGTTCACGAGCAGCCCGACCGAACCCTGCCGCTTCAAGGCCTGGTTCGGCGACAACTGGGACCTGAGCTATGGCCCGACGAATCCGTGGCTGTTGGCCGGCGGCATCCACCCGGTCACGAACCAGTGCTCGGTGCGGTCCTACGAGGGCTTCCGTATCGGCAGCGGCAACGGCACCGACGTCACCGGCTGCGTCTTCGAAGACCTCAACCAGAACGGCACGCGAGATGTCGGCGAGCCCGGCATGCCGAACCAGCAGGTCCGACTCGTCGACGCCACGACCTCGTTGACCGCCACCACCGACGCTACCGGCTGCTACGGATTCATCGATGTCGCCTGCGGCGAATACACCGTCGAACTCACCGTTCCGGGCGGCTACCTCGCCACCACTCCCACGAGTCACGCGATCCAGGTCTGCGGCTGCGCCGACATCGAGGTCGCCGATTTCGGCCTCGCGACCGCCTGCCTGCCATGTGACGGTCACACCATCGGCTTCTGGCGCAACTGCCACGGCCAGCAGCTCGTCCAGCAGTACTCCATCCTGGCGATGCTGCCCGCGCTCGGCATCGTCGACGACTGCGGCAACCGTGTCGCGCCGAGCACCCTGCGGCAATACGCGACGTGGCTCCGCAATGCCCGAGCCTACAACATGGCCTACATGCTTTCGGCTCAACTCGTCGCCATGCACAACAACGTCGTCGTCGGCTTCGTCGATCCGAACTGCGTCGTCGACGATCCGACCCTCGGCCAGATCGCGATCGGCGATCTGCTGCAGCGCGCGACTGCGAGCCTGTGGGCCAACCCCTTCACGCCCTCCGGCAGCCCCGAGCGCGACGCCCAGGCCAACCTGAAGAACGCGCTCGATCGCGCCAACAACAACCTCACCTGGATGAACTGCTGCGCGCCGAACAACGAGTCGTGCACCGAGAGCAACGAGTCGTGTCCGGAGAGCAGCGAGTCGTGCACCGAGAGCAGCGAGCGCCAGAGGAATCAGCGGCGCAACCCCTACAAGACCCGCCGCCACGGCTGCTGATCCGACTGTCGATACG
>JAGQRA010000841.1 GCA_020425885.1 Planctomycetota bacterium
GCGCCCGCGGATCGAAGAACGTGGCTCCGATTGGCAAGGCCCGCAACGTGCTGTGCAGGACCTGGAAATGCGGGCGATCCTGAGCGTCGGGACCGCGGAAGATCAGGGTCGCGGCGGCCGTGGTCGGCAGCACGCGACGCAGCATCTCGACCATGGCGTCGGGCTTGCGAACTGGCGCGTCGACGCCGTTCTGCTGCAACACGACCATGACCGCGCGGCGCGACAACCGCGGCAGATGCGCGGTCAGCTCCTGCTCGACCGCCGCCAGATGCGCCGCATCGACGCCGGCGGCGACGCCGAGCATGACCGTGGGTGGAACGGCCTCGTTGTTGAGCGCGAGGACGCAGATCGCGGCGGATCCCGACGTCACCGCGACCGGGGCGACCGACGTATCCGTCGGCGGGGCAGCGGGCGCGGGCGCGGGCGATGCCGTCGGCTCGGGCATCAACTCCATCTCCGGCTCCGGCTCGGGCTCCGGCTCGGGCAGCTCCTCGGGGTAGAGCTGGGTGCCGTCGTCGCGCGTCACCGACTCGGCGTGATGCTCGATCAGGGCCGCCAGCAACTGGTCATCGAGCGGCGAGGCGACGAGCGTCACGATCGCACCCTTCGGCAGCGCCGCCGCCTCGAACTCACGCTTCAGGGCCACGCTGCGCTGACCTTCATCGCGGCCACCGAGATCGACCTCGATCCGGGCCGCGGTCTCGCTGCTGCGCTGCACGCGCAGCATCGGCGGCAGCATGACGTCGACCGGCCCGTGATCTTCGACCTCGAGACGAACCGGCCCGGCGACCACGACCAGATCGAGAACCGAGCGCAGCAGCGTGCGCGACGCCGGCGCGGCACCGGCGATACGGACGCGCACGGTCTTGCCGCCGAGATGTTCGGCGAAGCGCGGCACGCGACGGCTGACGGCACGAACCAGATCCGCGGGCCGACCGGCGTCGGTGTCGACGCCGACGACGGCGAGGTCACCTTCGTCGGCGAGCGTGACCGGCGCGGGCACGAACGGTTCACGGTCGTTGCCGGCCACGGTGCAACAGACACTCTTCGGTCCGACCTTGCTCATCGCATCGACGAGGCAGCGCTCGGTGTCGTCATCGACGACGAACAGGCTCGGCCAATCGACGACGACGGCCCGATCGCGCAGCTCGCCTTCGAGTTCGGCAAGCTCGACCGGGAACGCGGCCAGCACCGCCGAATGATCGCGACCGTGTGGCCGCACGCGCAGCGTCACCTCGGCGCCGGGCACGACCTCGAGCACCGACGGCCAGACCACAGCCGGCTCGCCGCCGGCGACCTCGAACTCGACGTGCTCGGGCGCGAAGCCGGCGATGATGCGCAACAGGTGATCGCCCTCGCCGTGCTGCGGCGGTTTCTGCCATCGCACCCGCACCGCCTTGCCGGCGAAGCCGAGGGCGTGATCCGGTAGCACGGTCTCCATCGCCTCACCGGTGGTCGCCGGATCCGCCGCCGGATCGATCGTGACCAGCACGTCGTCGCCGAGGTCGGAGACCCGGCAGCGGTCGGTCAGCTCGCGATCGAACAGGACCCGGGCGCCGATCGCCACGCGCACGGCCTCCGCCGCCCGCAGGGTCGCCTCGATGTGGGATCGCAGATCGCGGTCGGGCTTGGCGTTGCCGGTGAACTCGAAGGCGAACTTCTTGCCGGCGGCCTGGCCGGCGATGTCGCCGAGGAGGGGCTCGAACAGGCCCGCCAGATCCGAAGCCTCGAGGTCGCCGGTACCGACCGTCACCGTCATCGTGACGCCGTCCCGATTCAAGTCGACGGCCAATTGCGGCGGTTCGCTCTCGAAGACGACCTCGTCGCCGTAGCCGCGCCGCACCACGACCTTGACCGGCTTCGCCACGGACAGCTGCTCGGCCACCAGCTCCTTGATCGCGGACCCGATCAACGCCTCGCCGGCGAAACGCACGACCACGCTGCGGAAGCGCATCGCCGCGCGGTGCAGCTGCGCCGCCCGCTGCAGCGGCCCGGTGATGGCGTCGGCGACCGCCTTCTTCTCCATCGCCGGCACCTCGATGCTGAGCACCGTGTCGAAGCCGTCCTCGTCACTGGCCTCGCAGGCGACCTTGACCGGCCCGTCGTTCACGGCCTCGGCCGTCGCTTCCGCCACCGGCTCGAGAACCGGCAGCTCCTCGTCGATCGCCTTCTGCCTCTTGTTGGTCGGTCGCTTGCGAGGCAACCCGTGGCGCTTTGAACTCATGCGATTGTCGTGGGAATAGGGGTCCGAGGTCGGAGAGGGGGCGAAGAGGCTAGCGTCAGGCTCGCCCCGGCGCAGCCTTCATTCGCCACGCCGACCATGGGAGTCGGCGATCGCCGACTCTCAAGATGAGACCGATGCCATCGGATTCTGGCCGGCGTGACGCCGTGGCATTCGCTCGAGCGTGCTAGCCTCCTCAGGCATGTCAGACCCCAGCTCGGCCCCGATCCACATCGTTCCCGTATCCGCCGAACTCGCGAGCATGGTGACCCCCGAAGCGCTCGCCTTCGTCGCCGACCTGCATCATCGCTTCGATGCTCGCCGGCGCGAGCTGCTGCGCCTTCGGCAGGAGCGACTCGGGCGCATCGAGGCCGGCGAGCGACCGGACTTCCTCGCCGCCACGGCGTCGGTGCGCGGCGGCGATTGGCGGGTCGACCCCGTGCCGGCCGAACTGCTCGACCGTCGCGTCGAGATCACCGGCCCGGTCGATCGCAAGATGGTGATCAACGCGCTCAACAGCGGCGCCAACGTGTTCATGGCCGACTTCGAGGACAGCTGCGCGCCGACGTTCGCCAACGTCGTCGACGGCCAACGCAACCTGTTCGACGCCGTGCGCCGCACGATCACGTTCGACGATCCGAAGAGCGGCAAGCACTACGAGCTCGGCGCCGACCCGGCTGTGCTGTTCGTGCGACCGCGCGGCTGGCACCTCGACGAGAAGCACGCCACCATCGCCGGCGTGCCGTGCTCGGGCGCGCTGTGGGACTTCGGCCTGTTCTTCTTCCACAACGCCAGGGAGCAGCTCGCGCGCGGCACCGCGCCCTACTTCTATCTGCCGAAGATGGAGAGCCACCTCGAGGCGCGGCTGTGGAACGACGTCTTCGTCCATGCCCAGCAGGCGCTCGACATCCCGCCGGGAACGATCAAGGCCACGGTGCTGATCGAGACCATCCTCGCCGCGTTCGAGATGGACGAGATCCTCTACGAGCTGCGACAGCACTCGGCCGGCCTCAACTGCGGTCGCTGGGACTACATCTTCTCGTTCATCAAGAAGGCCGCACACGATCCGGACTTCGTCCTGCCCGATCGTTCTACGGTGACGATGGAACAGCACTTCCTGCGCAGCTACAGCAAGCTGTTGATCAACACCTGTCACCGCCGCTCGGCCTTCGCGATGGGCGGCATGGCGGCCCAGATCCCGATCAAGGACGATGCGACGGCCAACGCGAACGCGATGGCCAAGGTGAGGGCCGACAAGGCGCGCGAGGCCGGCGACGGTCACGACGGCACCTGGGTCGCGCATCCGGGTCTGGTCGCGATCGCGCGCGCCGAGTTCGACGCCGTGCTCGGAGGTCGCAGCAATCAGCTCGACGTCATCGACGCGGATCTGCACGTCACGCAGGACGACCTGCTGCGGGTGCCGACCGGCGCCATCACCGAGAACGGCCTGCGCAGCAATCTGGCCGTCGGCCTGCGCTACACCGAGTCCTGGCTGCGGGGCAACGGCTGCGTGCCGATCTTCCATCTCATGGAGGATGCCGCGACCGCCGAGATCTCGCGCACGCAGGTCTGGCAGTGGCGCCGGCACGGCGCGAGGCTCGACGACGGCCGCACCCTCGATGCCGCACTCGTCGGATCGACGCTCGCCGAGGAGCTGGCGCGGATCCGCACCGAGCTCGGCGACGACCGCTTCGCCGGCAGCCGCTTCACCGCCGCCGCCGAGCTGTTCGAATCCCTGGTCCTGGCCGACACCCTGCCCGAGTGGCTGACCGTGCCGGCCTACGCGCAGCTCTGATCGCGCGCCGCCGCGATAACCGCTTCCACCCCTCTCGCTCTTTCTCACGCCCATGACTGACAGCTGGAAGAATCCCGGTCCCTGCCCCTATCTGCCCCATCTGCGCGATCTGCCCGAAGACCGCTTCGCCGGCATCAGGCGTGACTACGCACCGGCCGAGGTCGAACGGCTGCGCGGCAGCCTGATGATCCGTCACACGCTCGCCGAGCACGGCGCCAGCCGGCTGTGGGAGCTGCTGCATCGCCCCGAACGCACCGCCGCCCTCGGCGCGCTGACCGGCAACCAGGCGGTGCAGATGGTCAAGGCCGGGCTGCAGGCGATCTACCTCAGCGGCTGGCAGGTCGCGGCCGACGCCAACCTCGCCGGTCAGATGTATCCCGATCAGTCGCTCTACCCGGCCAACTCGGTGCCCGACGTCGTCC
>JAGQRA010000842.1 GCA_020425885.1 Planctomycetota bacterium
CGGCGAAGACGCCATCCTTTAGCGAGCGCCATAATCGCGCCGCAGCGGCGTCAGGCGGCGCGTCGCGGAATGCTCGGCGGCCGAGAGGCCGCCTCCGCTTCCGCGCGCTTGCCTTCCTTGCTGCGACACGATTCTGACGCCCGCTACATCGGTGTCGGGTGTGTCTTGGTGTCTTGGTGTCTTGGTGTCTTGGTGTCTTGGTGTGTCGGTGCCTTGGTGGTCGTGGGGTGCTAAGGTGCGGCGATGTCGACCTCTGGACGTGTCGTTCTGTGCTCGTTGCTCGTCGGGTTGGTCGCCGGGGTGCCGGCGCAGGGGCGCAAGAGTTCTCGGGGCAAGGGCAAGGAGGATGTGGTCGAGCGGCCCGTGGATGATGCGGTCACCAAGAAGGACAAGGCGATCGTCGCGGTCGACAAGTTCATCAAGAAGAAGGTGAGCACGAAACGGCAGGACTGGAAGAGTGCGATGGCGGCGCCGCCGGAGCTGAAGTTCGCCGACGATCGCGACTACTTCTGGCACGTCGAGACCGACAAGGGATTGCTGAAGATCCGGCTGTTCCCCGACTCGGCGCCGCGGCATGTCGCCAGCACGGTCTACCTGTCGCGGGCCGGGTTCTACGACGGTCTGGTGTTCCCGCGGGTGCTGAAGAACTTCATGGCGCAGGGCGGCAGCCCGACGAACACCACGGCGGGCAACGCCGGCTACAACCTCGATCACGAGTTCGACGACAAGCGCAAGCACGTCGGGCCGGGAACCCTCAGCGCGGCCAACTCGGGGGCCCCGAACACCGACGGCTCGCAGTTCTTCCTGACGTTCGTGCCGTGCGAGCATCTCGACGGCAAGCACACGGTCTACGGCCAGGTCGTCGATCTCGAGGCCTCGACCCCGGTGTTGAAGGCGATCGAGGCCTGCGGTGTCGCCAGCGATGCCGAGAAGATGGCGACGCCACCGAAGATCGTCCGCACCTGGATCACGGTGGCGGAGCGCGAGGTCGTGAAGGAGGCCGAGAAGAAGGACGGCAAGGACGCCGACAGCTGAATCGGGGGCGGATCGCCGCCGCGTAGCGACACGGCGCTGCGAGTGATCGAGCCGCGTGAGGGTCCTCGCTCTCGGGCGACTGCGCCCAGTGGCGACGCACGGAACTCCGCCGACCTGCCTCCCGTGAGCCTTGCTCGGGTGAAGGGTTCGTGGTACTCCAAGCAGAGCGTGCATCGATGATGTGCCGGGGTTCGCCGTGGTGCGGTGGTCGAGGACGCGATTGCGCACAAGGAGGAGCCAGATGGTCGAGTTCTGTCCTGAGTGTGGTGCCAGCCGCCGCAGCGACAGCCGTTGTGCCGAGTGTGGCCACATCGCGCCGCAGCCGCGGCGATCCGCGCGAACCTCGCGCCGAACGGTAGCCGGGGCGAAAGCCACGCGCCGCTCCGCCCGCGGTGCGAAGCGGCGGAGCCGCAGTGGCTCCACCGGGGCCGTTGGCTGGATCGCGGCCGCGATCGGACTCGGCATCGCTGTGCTCTGCTTCGGCTATCTCTGGCCGCAGGCCGGTGGCGCGGTGGTGGAGGCGACGATGGGAGGCCGGACGGCGTCCATCGCCGAGGATGCGGCGAAGGAAGGCGTCGCAAGTGCCTCACCGCCACTCGTGCGCCGAACCGAGGCGCGGCCGTTCGCCGCGCTCGCGCATGTGCGCATCGATTCGTTCGAGCCGCTGCGCCAATGGCCGGTCATCGGCGCGATCGGCAAGGCGCTCGAGCGCCAGCCCGGCGCCGACCCGGCTGCGATCGGCGGGTTCGTCGAGGCAGTGGAAGCGCTGCCACGGCCGCTGGAACTCGATCTCACGATGATCGATGCACAGAACTACGCGGTCGTGCTGCGGCTGCCGAGCCGCGAACGGCGCGTGCTGCCGCTGATGGCGAAGAATACCGGTGTGAAGCCGCAGGAGACCGCATTCGACGGCGGCGCCGTCGGTCGCTGCATGACGCCGTTCGGCATGCTCTTCGAGGCGGTCATCGGCGACACCGACCACTGCGTGCTGTTCGAGGGCCGAGCGGCCCGCTCCGCGGATGCGGTGACGTGGATGACGCGCCACTTCGGGAGCATGCCGACGCTCGAGCCGGCGGCGCAGAGCCGTTGGGACGCCTTGGCCGGAGGCGGAGTGCGTTGCTACGTCGCGACCAGGCGACTCTTGCCCGCAGGTGCGAAGTTGCTGGATGGTCCGCTCCTGCAGGGACTGCTCGGCGATTCCAGCCTGGACGTCGGGTTGTGCTTGCGCATGGACAAGGGGCACGTCGTGACCGAATGCCTTGCCGACATCGGCGCCCGAGGCAGCATGCTCGGTGATCTCGCGAAAGGGGCCGCGCTGTCGCGGCTCGTCGCCTGGCTGCCGCCCGACGCGCAGGAGTTCATGGCGTACGCGGTGGATGTCGACGCCGTCGATGCTCTGCTGGAACTGCCGGTCGTGAAGGCGAGCCTGGCCCGCGAACCGAGCCTGCGGGCACTGCACGGCTTCCTGACGGGCTCATGGGACGGTCACTGCGCAACGGTCAGCAAGCCGGTCAGCGCCGCGGATGCGCTCGACGCGGACGCCGAGGTGCCGATCGTGC
Source organism: Planctomycetota bacterium (assembly GCA_020425885.1). Next base: position 2,595 of record JAGQRA010000842.1, read on the forward strand.
TGTTGCTCGGGGCGGAAGATGCACCGAAGGCACTGACGCAGGCCTTGCGGGGTTTCGAGACCCGGCCGGTCGAAGACCTGAAGGACAGCGGCACGGCGGTCGCCATGGTCGACGAGAACGATGCACCGGTCCTGCTCTTCGTGGCGCGCGGCGACGTCATTTGGGCCGCGGGCGCAGACCCGGGCAGTCGTGAGCTGTTGCGCGCCAGCCTGGCGACCGCTGGACGCGGTTCCCTGCCAAGCACCTTCCTCGGTCGGCTGACCTCACCGCTGCCTGCAGCAACGCTCGGCGTCGTGCTGTCGTCGGACCTCGGCAAGCTGGCAGACAGGGTGATGCTACGCCAGCTGACGGGGCGTCGGACTTCGGACCTCGAGCGGGAGATCGCCGAAGCCTTGCAGCACACCGACGCTACCTACGCGATGTGGATCGCCGTCGACGGCTCGGGGCTGCATTGCCGCGTGACCTATTGACGCTCTCGACCGGTAGCCACTGCCGCCGAGATCGTCCGCACCTGGATCACGGTGGCGGAGCGCGAGGTGGCGAGGGATGAGAACGTGAACGGTGGTGGGGGTGGCGCGGGCGAGCCGCGCAAGAAGGAGTTCGAGCGTCGGACCCCGCTCGCACGGCTCGAAGGGGGGTGCAGGTGGTGGGACGTCGGATTGCTTTCCTCCTCCTCATCATCTGAGATCTGGCCATGCTCGACGAATCGCAGCGGGAACGTCTGAGGACCTTGTTCTCGGCGGGGGTCGATCGTCCGCCAAGCCAACGGGCGGCGTTCGTGGCCGCGGCGTGTCCGGACGATCCCGAGGTCCGGCGAGAGCTGGCCGAACTGCTCGACGTCGCCGACTCCGGCGGCGCGGACGCGGTGACAATGCCGGTTTCGCTGCCGCTCACGCCGGGTGCATCCGACCCTGCAGTCGGCCCCGGTGGCTCCGGGCAGACCCCGCGCATCGCCGGCTACGAGCAGTTCGAGGCGATCGCCGAAGGCGGCATGGGCGAGGTCTACCGCGCTCAGCAGCTGCGACCGGTCAGGCGCACCGTCGCGATCAAGGTGATCAAGAAGGGCATGGAGTCGGAGGCCGTGCTGCGCCGGTTCGAAGCCGAGCAGCAGGCGCTGGCGCTGATGAATCACCCCTACGTCGCGAAGGTGCACGACGCCGGCCGCGATGATGCGGGTCGACCGTTCCTGGTCATGGAGTTCGTGTCCGGCGTGCCGATCAACGAGTTCTGCGAACGTGAACGGCTGTCGCTCGACGATCGGCTGCAGCTGTTCTGCAAAATCTGCCACGCTGTCGAGCACGCGCATCGGCGCGGCGTGCTGCACCGCGATCTCAAGCCGTCCAACATCCTGGTCGAACGCGTCGGCGACGAGGTGCTGCCGAAGGTCATCGACTTCGGCATCGCCAAGGCGCTGCAGGGCCCGCTCGGCGAGCAGTCGATCCACACCGTCGACGGCAGCATGTTGGGCACACCCGAGTACATGAGTCCGGAGCAGGTGCTCGGCGCCGTATCCCAGATCGATACGCGCACCGACGTCTACGCGCTCGGCGTGATCCTCTACGAGCTTGTCACCGGGGAGCTGCCGTTCCCGTCGGAGCGCCTGCGCGAGGCAGGCATCTACGAGTTCGGCCGCATGGTCCGCGAGGAGGTGCCGCCGAAGCCGAGCAGGCGCACCCACAGCGGCGCCGGGCAGGGGGTGGCAGCGTCACACACGGCGCAATGGGCGCGGCGCCTGACCGGCGACCTCGACTGGATCGTGATGCAGGCGATCGACAAGGAGCCGGACCGCCGCTACGACTCGCCGCGCGCGCTGGCGGTCGACGTCGAGAACTTCCTGCTGCACCGCCCGGTCAGCGCCGGGCCGCCGACGGCCACGTACCGGCTGCGCAAGTTCGTACGCCGCTACCGCTTCCAGGTGGCGTCGACCGCGCTGGTGCTGGCCTCCGTCCTCGTCGGCGGCGGCGTCGCCGCCTGGCTCGCGGTGCAGAACGCGGCGTTGGCCAGCGAGAAGGGAGAGGTGGCGGCGCGCGAGGCCGAGGAACGCCGCAAGGCCGTCGCCTTGGCCGAGGAGAAGTCGCAGCTGCTCGAGCAGCAGACCGCGCTGGTCGCCGACCTCGAGACGGTGAGTTCGTTCCAGGCCGGACTGCTGTCCGAGCTGGATCAGGGCGGACTCGCCGCTTCGATCCGCGCCGGCGTTCTCGAAGAGGCGCGCAACGTCTACGCGGCATCCCGGTTCGAGGACTCCGCCGCGCGCATGGCGCAGCTCGAGGACCTGCTGGCCGGAGTCCAGTTTCCGAATCTCGCCCTGAAGACGTTGCAGGACAATCTGTTCGACCCTGCGCTCGCGACGCTCGACAAGGACTTCGCCGATCGGCCGCAGGTGCGGGCCCGGCTGCTGCACGCGATCGGATGGGCGCAGGAAGGGGTCGGCCTGCTCGATCAGGCCGAGCAGCCGCTGCGGCAGTCGCTGGCGATCTGGCGCGAGCAGCTCGGCGACGAGCACATCGAGACGCTGCGGGCCTGGAACCACCTCGGCCTGCTGCTCACCGCCAAGGCCGAGCACGAGGAGGCCGAGGTCACCTTCCGCACGGTCAGCGAACTCCGGGGAAAGGTGCTCGGTGCGGATCATCCCGACACCCTGCAGTCGCTGCACGACCTCGCCAACCTGCTGAAGGACCTGGGCCGGCTCGAAGAGGCCCAGACGCTGTGCGAGCGCGTGCTGCGCGATCGGCGGCGTGTGCTCGGGGATGACGACGTGGAGACCGTACGGACGCAGGCGAACCTGGCGTTCATCCTGATCGCCCGCGAGGACTTCGCGGCGGCGCGGCCGCTGCTCGAGGACATCGTCGGCCGCAGCCGCGCGGTGTTCGGTGACAGCCATCCGGACGTGATGCTGATGGACAGTCAGTACGGCACGCTGCTCGGCAAACTCGGCGAGCGGCAGGAGGCCGAACGCTACCTGCGTCAGGCCGCCGAGGGCGCGAGGTCCCTGCTCGGCAATGATCACTACTACACGCTCGCGTTCGCCAACAACCACGCCAGCCTGCTGCAGGACCTGGGCCGTTTCGACGAGGCCCAGCGGGTGCTAGTCGAGGCTGCGGCCGGGGCCCGGCGCGTGTTCGGCGCACGACATCCCAACACGCTGATCGTGACCTTCAATCTGGCCAACGTGCTGCGGCGCCTCGGCCGGCACGAAGAGGCGGCGCCGCACTACCGCGCGGCCCACGAGGGCGCCGTCGGGTTGTACGGCCCCGATTCCCCGCAGGCCCTGCAGATGCTGAACGGACTGGCGCTCAACAGCCACCAGAACGGGGATCTCGACGAGGCCGAGCGGGCGTACCTCGAAGTCCTCGAGCGCGCGCGCACGGCCTTCGGGCCGACGCACCCACGCGTGTTGCAGGTGATGAACGCGCTCGGCGGCCTGTGCGAGATGCGCGGCCAGTACGAGGAAGCCGTCGTGCGGTACCGCGAGGTGCTGGCGATCCGCGAGGCTGCCGGCAACGACGACGAAGACGTGCTCACGGTGGTGCACAATCTGGGCTCCGCCCTCGGGCAGGCGGGGCAGGGCGACGAAGCCGAGGCGATGCTGCGCCGCGCCGTCACCGGCAGGGAACGCTTGCTCGGCAAGGCTCATCCCGACACTGGTTCCTCCTACTACGCGCTGGCCACCATGCTGCCCGGCCGCGGCCACCCTGAGGAGGCGCAGGTTCTGATCCGCGCGGCGCTGACGGGCTGGACCGAGGTCTTCGGTATGGCCCACGAGAAGACGGCCAAGGCCGCCATCGCCTATGCGCAGATCGCCATTCCGCTGCTCGACTCCGGAGCCGTCGCGGCAGACGCGCTCCAGGTCCTGGCGTCCCATGAAAGCGGCGTGCGCGAGGTCGAGTCGGGAACGCGGCTCGCGCGCTTCCTGCACGGTCTGGGACGGCTGCGCGTGCGGCAGGGCGGCGACGAGCAGAGTGCCTCGCTGTTGGCGGCGGGTACCCGCAACCTGCTGCAGGCCGAGGCGACGTTGGCCGCCGCCGATGACCTGCGACCAGGCGAGCTCGGGAACCTGCGCACATCGATCGCGCGCGCGTATTCCGCGTGGCAAGAAGTGGCACCACGAGCGGGGCACCAACAGCGCGCCGAGGAGTGGGCGCAGAAGGCTGCGGCGACGCCGCGCTGAACGGTCGGCGTGTTCCCGTTCGCCTTTGCGGTGGCGATTGCTGCATTCCGGCGGCCATCGCGGCGAAGATGGCCGCGTGAGGACCTGGCAGCTGCGATCCCGGCTCTGGATTCCGCGCCCGCCGGACGAGGTGTTCCCGTTCTTCGCTGCGGCCGAGAACCTGAGTCGCCTGACGCCGCCTTGGCTGCGCTTCCGAATCGAGTCGCCGACGCCGATCCCGATGGGGGACGGCGCGTTGATCGACTACCGCATCGGCGTGCGCGGCGTGCCGATGCGCTGGCGGACGCGGATCGCGGCCTGGGACCCGCCGCACCGCTTCGTCGACGAGCAGCTGCGTGGTCCCTACGCGCGGTGGCACCATACCCACACGTTCACGGCGCGGGACGGAGGCACCGAGCTCGGCGATCTGGTCGACATGCGCCCGCGCGGCGGTCCGCTCGCCGGTCTGCTGATGGCGGCCATCGTGCGCCGCGACGTCGAGCGCATCTTCCGCTATCGCAGCCGCGTGATGGCCGAGCTGTTCGGTGGCGATCCGGCCGCTGCCGAGCTCTCATGGCATGGCGCGACCCATGTTCCGAAGACATGACCTCGGCCCTGATGCAGCCGGAAGACCATGATCGTGCGGAAGCAGCTCGAGACCATGGCGATGTCGGGCAGGGCGCCTGGAACGTGCCGTTGCCGTTGCCGAGCAGGACCGCGACGGTATTGCCGGGAGAGGACGGACCAGGGCACGGGACCATAGCGGATCCCCGAGACCGCGAGCCTCTCGTGCCGTCGACGTCCTTCCCGCCGATGCTTGCCGCCAAGGCACCGAACGCACCCGCACCCTGTTCGTCGCCTCGTGGCCCCGAGCAGCGGCTGCGCGGTATGTAGGCGCGGCCTTCCGCCCGCGCTATGGTTCCTGCGTCGGAGCCTCCGCTCCCCCGGAACGAGCTCTCGAATGACCGGCGCCCTCACCAAGGAACAGTGGCTCGCGCGCGTGCTCGGCGTGAACGTCTCGCGTGCCATCGACGCCGAGCCGGCCCTGGCCAGCGGCAAGCCCGTCCGGGTTGCGGCAGCCGTGACCGCGGTGCCGCCGCCGCCGCCGCCGCCCGTCGGGATCCTCGATCGGGAGCAGCCACGCAGCGGCCGGGTCATCGCGCCGAAGCTGCCGGCCGAACCTCCCGTGCCGGTGCGCGGCGCCAACGGCCGGGCGATGGCGATCAGTCGCGGTCACGACGGGCGTGTGACGCTGATCGCACCGCCGCCGCAGGTGCGCGAGATCACGTTCTCGGGCGGCGGCGGCAAGGGCGCGGCCCTGCCCGGCGCCGTGCGCGCGCTCGAGCGATCCGGGGTGCTGAAGGACGTGACGGTCGTCACCGGGGCATCGGTCGGCTCGATGACGGCCGCCCTGGTCGCCTGCGGCTGCACGGCCGAGGAGTTCGAGGAGATCGGCAACGACCCCTCGATCGCCGGCAAGATCAAGGAAGGCAAGAACATGGCCGAGGTGATCTTCGGCGGTGGCCTGAGCGGCGAGGGCCTCGAGGACCTCGTGCGGATGAAGACGGGCGGGGCGATGCAGAAGCGCATCATGGAGTACGTCGAGACGCAGGCGGTTGCCGGCGAGCCGATCGACCCGGCGGTGCTCGCGATCGCCAAGAAGCTCGCCGACGGCAAGCGGGGCCCGACCTTCGGCGATCTGCGCACGCTGTCGAAGGTCATCCCGGCGATCAAGGAGGTCGTCGTGTCGGGCTCCTACATGGGCGATGTCGATCCCGTCACCGGCAAGGTGTCGGGCCGGTCGCAGCTCGTCATCTTCAGCGCCGACACCGAGCCGGAGCTCGAGGTCGCGGTCGCCGTGCACGCGTCGGCGTCGCTGCCGCCGGTGTTCAAGCCGGTCGACATCCCGCTGTCGTCGGGCATCACGGCGCGCTTCCAGGACGGCGGCGTGCTCAACAACGCACCGACGACCGAGAGCATCGGCGCCGAACGCAACCTCGACCCCGTGCCGGAGCGCGGCGCGATGACGTTCGTCTTCGAGGAGGAGGCGTCGCAGGAGATCCTGAACGGCGTCGCGGTTCCGCGCCGGGCGCGGCTGGCCGACTGGCTGACCGGCGCCGAGCATTCCGCCGCCGAATACGCGAAGAACCGCGGCCTCGCCGATCGTCCCGAGGACGTCGTGATGGTGCCGCTCAAGTTCGAGGTGCCGGCGCGCAAGGGCAAGAAGGCGAAGACCAAGGACTTCAGCGGCTTCCTGAGCGGCACGGTCAACTTCGGCATGGACCTCGAGGACAAGCTGAAGTTGCAGTCGCTGGCCGACGAGGCGACGACGGCGCACATCAAGAAGAAGCAGGAGCCGCGGGCACGGGAGTTCTCGTCCGAGGAGCAGATGCTGATCTGCATCCCGCGCGCCGATCTCGCAGCGCTCGCCGCGGACGGCTTCGCCGGCGCCCGGGCGGCGCTCGAGTTCCGCGACGCCGTGACCGAGGTGGTCGCGCGGCTCGTCGGGCGCGCCGAGGCGTTGTCGGGAGGATCGGCGGCGGCGATGGCCGAGGACGGCGCCGTGCGACGGGCCTTCGCCGCGCTCGACGAGCTGTCCACCGGCAACGTCGATCGCCAGGGCTTCGTCGCGCGCGAGGTCAACCGCAACCCGCGGCTCGATCCGTTGCTGAACGCGCTGCGGCGCGGTGGTGGCGAGGCCGGCGACGCGATGCGGGCGAGCTACGCCGTCAACGACGCGCTCGCGGCCAAGGCGCACTGTCGCACCGTGCTGCGCGACGTCGTGTATCCGAAGATGGTGAAGGAGGACCCGAAGGGCTCCGGCGGCCTCGTGCTGAGCCAGCTCGACGCGACGCTGCGGTCGGCGACGTCGCCCGCGGAGGTCAACGCCGCGCTGCGGCTCGCCATCGGACACTTCGCCAAGAAGAAGGACCGCCTCGGGCTCCGCGGCCATCGCGAGTTCGCGGCGGAGCTCGAACGCTGTCTGATGGAGGTCGCGTGACCGTCGCGGCCGAGCCCACATCCACGGAACGAACAAACCCATGACCAGTCTCGAACACACCCGGGCCCTCTACGCGGATCTCGCCAAGGAGCTCGGCGTCCCTGCACTCCAGCCCGACGCGAACGGCGGCATCCAGCTCACGATCGGCGAGGACATCACCGTCGTGCTCTACGGCGAGAACGACGAGCGGCTGCTCGTCGTCGTGCCGGTCGCGGAGCTGCCGAGGTCGCCCGATCACGGCGTCGTGGCCTGGGTGCTGCGACGCAACCTCTACGACTCCGACCTCGCGCCGTTCTGCATCGCCGCGGACGACGACGCGAACCTGATCCTCTGGGGACGTGTGCCGATCGCGAACCTGACCGGAGCCCGGCTCGCCGGCATGCTCGATGCGGTCGCGGCGGAGGCCATCCGCATCCGCGACGAGGTGGAGGTCGAAGAAGAATGAGCCCGGGTGCGGCGCCACCTGCGAGCCCGGACCGGATCGCCTGGTGCCAGCGTGCCCGCGGCCTGCTCGGGCTCGCCCCTGCGAAATCGCCGGCGCCACCGGCAGCGGAGCCGACTGCGGCGCCGCCGAAGCGCGGCGTCGTCGCCTTCGCCAAGTGCCGCCTGGCATGGGAGGCCACACGCAAGAAGGTCCATGTCGAGCTGCAGAAGCTCGAGCGCGCGATCCTCGCCGAATACGCGGCCGCGCCGTTCCGGTCGGAGCTGCAGGCCAGGGTGCGCAAGCTCGACCTCGTGCTGGCGGGGTTCGCCGACAACCTGCGTGACACCCTCGACGCAGCCGCCAATGCGACCGACGAAGCGGCGCGGCAGGCCCACCGATCGCGTGCCGCCGAAATCGTCGATCGCTACCGCGCCCACGTCGACGGCGATCCGTTGCTGCAGGAGATCGAGACCAACCCGTTCGTTCCGGTGAAGGCGCGCGCGTTGCTGCTGCAGACGCTGTCCGTGCTCGCGGCCCAGCTCGCCAGGTAGACGCGATCGCGGTGCGCGACGCGGCGAGCGCCCTGCCGGCCCCCCTGCATCTTGCCGGCGGCGGCGCAGCGCGGCACGCTCTGCGCATGCGCCCGTCTGCCTTCCCTCTCGCGCTGTCGCTCGTCGGTTGCCTGGTCGGTCCATCCGTGGCCCAAAACGCCCGCGAGCAGATCCTGGCAGGGGTCCGGTCGCTGGCCTGGCCGGGCGCCCCCGGTCGCCTGTGCGTGTTCGGCGATTCCGCCGAAGTGCTCCTGACCGACGACATCGGCGCGGGAATCCACATTCCGTACGCAGCCACTGCCACCCCGCGCAAGGGGCGCGTGGTCGCGTTCGGGCATCTGGCGTTCCTCGATGCTCCCGAGGTCCGGATCGGCGATACGCGGCGGCTCATGAGCAACGCGATCGCCTGGCTGACCCGCGGGGCGCGGCGCCCCAGGATCGTCACCAACGACTCCGCGGCGTTTCTCGCCGAGCTGGCCGGCGACAAGTGGCAGATCGAGACCGATGTGCGTGAGCCGTGGCGCAGCAAGGCCAATCTGGTGGTGCTCCACGACCCGGTCTACCTCGATCGTGAGCAGGCTGCGGCGGTGGTCCGCTACGTCGAGGATGGCGGGGCGCTGCTCACCGCCTCGCTCGGCTGGGGGTGGCGGGTCGGCAATCGCGACAAGACGATCCGTCACGAGCACCCGGCCAACTGGTTCCTGCCGGCGTTCGGCATCGCGATCGGCAACCAGGGCTTCCTGCGCTCGGCCACGGAGATCGAAGTTCCGCCGCAGCCGTCGACGCTCGTCCACGCCGGCGAGTGCCTGCAGCGCGTTCTTTCCGGTGAGTCGACCGCGGCGGAGAGTCGGCGCATCGGCAGCGTGCTCGAGTCGGCCATGTGGGCGCTGCCGATCACGGAGCCAACCTTGATGCAGCCGCTCGTTCGATACCTGGAGACCGCCGTGGCGCCGTCATCGCCGACGCTGCAGGCGGTGGCCAACGACGACCCGTGGGCGCGGATGCGCCTGCTCTACGACGGTCGGCGCGACGCGGGTGGCGGGGCGTCGCGCCTGGCCGACGAATTCCCCGGCCGCTGCACGGCGCCTGCCAAGCCGACGAGCCAGCGGGTCACGGTCGCCGCGGGTGAGGTCGGCTGGCAGTCGACCGGGCTGTACGCGCCGGCCGGCGCCGTGGTCGACCTGGCGGGGCCGACCCGACGTCACCCCGACTGGGTGCTGCGGGTCGGCGCGCACTCCGATCTCGGTCCCACTGCGGTCTGGCCCAGGCCGCCGGAGGTCTCGGGTCAGCGGCGGTTCGACATGCTGCGCCGCGGGCTGTCGACCGCATTCGGCGGTCTGGTCTACATCGATGTCCGCGATTCGCCGGCCGACCGCGCGGTCAAATGGCAGATCAAGGGGGTGGTGCCGGCGCCGATGTTCCTCGACGGCATGGACGCCGAGGATTGGCGGACGACGCTCGCGACGACCGTCGCGCCGTGGGGCGAGCTCGTCGGCGAGCATGTGGTGCTGACGCTGCCGCGGTCGATGCTCGAGCCGATCGCCGACCCGCGGCCGCTGCTCGACTTCTGGGAGCAGGTGCACGCCTCCGTGACGAAGTTCTACGGCAACCCGGCGCGCTCGCGCCGACAGCGCATCGTCGCGGACCTCGCGCTCGAACGGCAGATCGCCGATCACAGCGGCCCGGTCACGCTGGGGCCGCGAGCAGTGGCGGCGGCGATCGACCTCGCGGGCCTGCGCGAGCGCGGCAGCTGGCCGGAGATCGCGCTGCTGGCCGAGAAGATCGGGCGCGCCGATGTCCAGGACTCGGGGCTCGACGGCCTGGAAGACCTCGCCACGGTGTTCGTGCTCGAGCAGGTGTTGGGGTTCGGGCGCAAGAACGTGCAGAAGCTCCTGGAAGACGAACTCGGGCGCTCCGACGAGGACGGCAGGCGTCGGCTGCCCCGACGAGATGGGCATCCCTACGTCGAGGTCTGGCTGAAGGTCCAGCAGCGGTTCGGGTGGCAGCCGTTCCACTCGATGTTCGCCGCGATCGCGGCAGGGGACGGCGATCTGGGCGGCAAGGTGCCCGGTCAGGATCGCTGGCCGGTGCGGCTGTCGCTCGCCTGCAAGTCCGACCTCTCGCCCTTCTACAAGCGCTACGGCTGGAAGCTGAGCGAGCAGGCGTTCGGTTTGGTGGATGGTCTGCCGCGTTGGAGCGGCGACGAGCCGGACACCGGGCGTTAGCGTCCGCAGAGCGCACCGATGGCGGAACGGTCAGCGCACCTGCACCGCGACCGGCGCCGCCACCTGCCAGTGGCGCAGCGACGGATCGAGTTCGATCGCCACCGCCTGCAGCGCCAGCCCGAGGGGCAGGCCGGCGATGGCGAAGTCGTGGCGGCCGTCGCCGTCGAAGACGCCGAGGAAGGCCGGATGGCCGGAGGCGAATTGCGCGAGCAGATCACCGGGGCGCGGGTCGAGGCCGAAGAACCAGCCGTTCGGGAACGCGCCCGGAATCACGGTCACGGCCGTGAAACACACATCGCCCGGGATGCCGCGGCGGCGCCGCAGCTGCATCAGGCCCGGCTGTGGCCCCGGCCGCAGCGTGACCGCGAAGGCGCCGGGTACGTCGGCGTGGCAGCTGTCGACGCGGGTGCCGCGCATGTTGGCGTTGGTCGCGAAGTACTCGTGATAGCCGATGCCGAAGGCGCCGCGCGCGTGGACCGCATCGGGGGTCGTGAGCGGCCGTTCGCCGTCGAGGTAGAACGCGAGCTCGGCGCCGGCGGCTTCGATCCGGAAGCGACGCCACGCCGTGCCGGGAAGCAACCGGGCCGCCGGCAGCAGGTCCAGCACCTGACCGTTCATGGCGCGGAGGCAGCGGACGCGGCCGTCGTGCGAGTCCCAGGTCAGCGCATAGCACGCGCCCTGCTGTGACAGCGTGCCGTCGAAGGCGCCGCCGGCCCGGTCGCGAACGAAGACGCCGACGCGTTCGAAGCCGTCGCTGGCCAGCCACGGGCGATGCTCACAGAGCAGGTCGGCCTCGAAGCCGAGGTCGGTCACCAGGCCCGGGTCGAGGCGCAGCGTGTCGGTGCCGCCGGCGCGGTCCATGACGCGCAGCACGGTGGCGGCGCCGCTGGGCGGGGCCGGGTTCGCCGGCGCTGCGACCGTGGTCGGCGCCGTGAACTTGTACCGCCAGCTCGTGAGCTCCGGGCCGGTCGCCGGGAAGGTGTCGTGCAGCGGGAACGACTCGGCGGTGCCGGTCGGGTAGCTGAAGCTCGCGAACGGCCCTTCGTCGCTGAGCAGCACGTTCAGCAGCGGGTCGGCGAGCACGGCGTCGACCGTCGTGCGGACGCCGTCGACCTCCATGCTGCGCGCGACGAGGCGGATGCCGTGGCTGTAGTCGACGTGGCCGAACGTGTGGCCGCTGTAGAGTGGTTGGATCGGCGTACCGTTCAGGTAGTGCCAGCCGTAGATGCAGACGCGGCCCGGCGCGGTCGCGATGCGGGCCGAGGCGACGACGTCCTTCTTGATGCCGGCGACGAGCAGCAGCTGCGAGGCGGTGCCGCGCTGCGACTCGATCTGCAGGTGATGCTGGTGGAACAGGTCGCTCGACAGGATGTCGTAGACCGACGGGCTGTACGGGAACGGCGCCAGCCGGACCTGCGCCTGCGTCCAGATCGCATCGACCATGCGCCGCGTCGGCAGCACGCACTCGAGCCGATCGGCGAGCTGCTGCGCCAGCGTCGGCGTCATCGGCATGCGGAACCAGTCGGCGTCGGTGCCGATGCCGACGTAGTCGCGCGTGCACCAGAACGTGGCGTGCCGCGTCGTGCCCTGGATCACGGCCTGGGTCGTGATCGGCACCAGCGTGCGCAGGAACGTGGGTACATTGCCGGCGGCGAACTCGTGCCAGAGCACGACCTCGCGTTCGGCGAGCGACAGCGCCGACAGCTGCGGCCGCAGCGAGGATCCGGTCACCGCCTGCGGCGACCGCGGCGGCAGCACGAGGTCCGGCGGGTACTGCGCCGGTATCGTCGCGCAGGCGGCGGTCAGGACGGAGAGCAGGGCGGTCCGCATGCCGGCACGATAGCGGCCTGCGGGAGCGGGAGTAGGGAGGCGACAGGCGACATTTCGGCGATCGCCTATCATCACCCTCGCGTGACTCCGCTCCCGATCCAACCCCGACGTGCCCCGGTGCGGCCGCGCGTGCGGCTCGCCGATTCGAACAGCGCCAGGCTGCTCGAAGAAGAAGTCGGCGAACTGCTGTCCGCCGGCAACCGTGCCACCGTGCACCTCTGCGGGCGGTCGGGGCTCGGCAAGAGCACGGCGCTTGCCCACCTCGCCGCGACGTTCGCCGGCGACGCGCGGCTGCGGCTCGTCGATGGCCCGGGCCAGCTCGAACCTGACCACGCAGTGGTGACGGTCAGGGCCGTCAGTTCGGCGCCGGCCAGTCAGTTGCGCTTCGAGCTCCTGCCCTGGAGCGACGACGACGTGCTCGAGTACCTGCTGGCGGTGCATCCCGCGCGCGTGCGCGATGCCTGGCAAGCCTGGCAGACGGACAAGGAGCACGACCTGCATCGCTGGCCCGGGCTGTGCTGCCAGGTGCTGGACCTGCTCGCCGACGGCGCGGCGAGAAGCCCGCGCTCGGCGCTGGCGGCGATCGTTCATCGCACGCTCGGCGATGGCCTTGGCGATGCCGCCGCACGGGCGCTGCACCGCTTCACCAAGGACGCGGCGGCCGGACCGGGCGGCGAACGACCGCAGCTCGATGCCCGCAGTCACTGCCTGCTGCGCAGCGATTCGGTGCTGGCGATGCTGGCAGCGCAACGCCTGCTCGCGGTCGTGACGCAGCAAACGCGCGATCGACTCGGCCTGCTGCAATGGAACAACGCGCTGCGCTGTGCCGTGCGGCACGAACTGGCCGCCGACGAGATGCTCGAACCGACGTTGCGCGCCATCGCCGACAGACGTCGCCTGCGGCACCAGGCCGCCGTGTTGACCGCGCTCTGTCTCGCCCACACCGGCTACCGGCCGCCGCGCCAACTGCGCGGCGACCTGCGCGGGGCGTGGTTGCGTCGGATCGACCTCAGCGGGCAACGGGTCGTTCGCGCGCACATGCATGGCGTCGACCTCGGCCTGGCCGACCTGCGTGGTTCGCATTTCCTGCGCGTTCTGCTGTGGCATGGCAGCCTGCGGCAGGCGAAGGCCGCGGACGCCACCTTCGCGGGAGTGCTGGCCATGCAGATCGATGCCTGCGGCCTCGACGCGCCCGGATCGGCCTGGCCGGGCGCCGACCTGCAGCAAGCCGACTTCCGCGGCGCTTGCCTCGACGCGGCTGACTTGCAGGGCGCCCGGCTCGACGACGCCGACCTGCGCGAGGCCTCGCTGCGCGGCGCGAGCATGTCGCGAACCCGGCTCGCCGGCACGCGGCTCGATGGCGCCGACCTGCGCCAACTGCACGGCGAGGACACTCTGTGCGTCGGCCTCGACCTGCGGACCGCGACCCTCGACGGCGCCCGGCTGCGCTCGGCGCAGGTGTCGGACTGCAACCTCGCCGCGGCCGACATCGGCGACCTTCACCTGGAGACGTCGCACCTACGGAATACGGACCTGACCGGCAGTCGCCTGCGCGCTGCTTCGCTGCGCGATTCGGTGTTCGAGCAATGCTGGCTCGCCGACGTCGACTGGGAAGGTGCGGACCTGCGCGGAACGAGGTTCGACCGGTGCTCGTTCCACCTCGGCAACGCGCGCAGCGGCCTGGTCGACAGCACGATCGCCAGCGAGGGCTCGCGCACCGGCTTCTACACCGACGAGGCGCTCGAGGATCGCTTCCAGGCGCCCGAGGACGTGCGCAAGGCGAACCTGCGGCATTGCGACCTGCGCGGCGCCGACGTCGAGGGCACCGACTTCTACCTCGTCGACCTGCGCGGGGCGCGGTTCGATGATCGGCAGCGCGACTGGTTCCGCCGCTGCCGCGCGCTGCTCGACCCGGGAGCCTGAGCGGTACTGGATCAACGCAGTGGCGAGCCGGCCCATCCCGCCGCGCTCGATGAGCACTTGCGGCGTCATCGCCACGTGCTTCGTCTTGCCGACACCTTCGGCTGAGCTGCCATCGTCATGGAACTCGAAGAAGTCCGTCGCCGAGTCGGAATGCAACGAGAGGAGCTCTCCGCATTGGGCGTCGAATCCCTCATGGTGTGCGGATCGGTCGCCAGACACGAGGAGGAACCGGGCAGCGGCGTGGACATGTTGGTCGAGTTCTCGCGCCCCATGGGGCTGTTCGGCCTGATCCGGTTTGTTGCTAGAATCCGCGGCTTTGGTCTCCTCGGTTCTTCAACGCCCGTCGAGCACGATGGCAACTCGTGGCGCCCCACGTGAGTGCAGACCGTTTCCCCATCTCGCATCAACAGGTTGGCCAGCAAGTCGCGAATGCGCAGTCCGGGAAGCCGGTGCGGAACCGGGTCGCCGGCAACACAGTTGCGATGGGTGCTGGCAGTTGCCACCAGGGAGTCAGGTGTGTCTCTTCGAGTCCTCGTGAATGTCATCCGACCGGTTCGTGTCTCGGTCTCGGTTGCCTGCCTACTGTTGGCCGCCGGCTGCGGCTTTGGCACCGCTGGTGTGGTGGGAGCTGTCATGGATGGGGGTAGTGGTTCGAGTGGTCCGCCTGCGGACCTGGAGGCGCCTCGGGTCGTACTGACATCGCCTTCCGACGAGGCGATCCAGGTCGAATTGGCGGCGGTGTTGCAGGTCGGATTCAGCGAACCGATGGAGCCCGCTTCCATCGACGCCGGCTCCTTCATTCTCCGCCTGCAGTCGGGAGGGACCGCGGTGTCGGGCAGGGTCGAATACGATGCTGCCAATCAGATCGCGCGTCTCACCCCTGATGCGCCGCTCGAGCTGGGCACCGCCTACGAAGGCGCACTCACGACATCTGTCCGTGACGTAGCAGGGAACGCCATGCAGCCGTTCCAGTGGCAGTTCACGACCGTCACGGAGATCGAACCACCTGTAGTCGTACGCTACGAGCCGCTGCGTGACGAAGTCGGGGTCTCACTTTCCGCGCAGGTGGCAGCCACGTTCGACGAAGCTCTGGACCCCCGGTCAGTCGGTCCCGACTCATTCACGTTGACGGGGCCGGCGGGTCGGGTTCCGGCCCCCGTGCAATACGAGAGCAGTTCCAACCGGGTGAGCCTGGACCTCGGCGGCGAACTGCAGCCTCTGACGCAATACACGGCTGAACTCACCCCTGAGATCCACGACGTTGCCAACAACGCCTTCGCGGGGGTCGTCTGGCGGTTCACCACCTCATCGGCACCAAACGTCAGCATCCGTTTCCCCCCGGCGGGCCTGACCGACGCGGACCGGATCTCCGTGGTCGGGTCCGCGGGAGGAGGGGCCGGCGGGATCATGTCGGTGTCCGTCGATGGCGTGGCCGCAACCAGTCAGAACGGATTCGCCGACTGGATCGCTGACCTGGGCACGGGGGTCGGCACAGTGGAGTTCCGCGCCGAGGTCGAGGACGGGAGCGGGGTCCGACGCGCCGCTCGTTCGCTGGAGTCGATGACGCGAGTGGAGCGATTGATGAGTGCCCCGAAGGACCTCGCTGTCGACACCTTCTCCGGCCGCCTGCTCGTCGTCGACGAATTGGCGACAGCGCTGTTCACGGTCGACCCGGCATTCGGAACGGTCACGCTCGTGACGGATCCAGGTCGGGGAACCGGCGCACCGCTGATCGGGGTCGAGTCGGTTTCCCCTGACGTCATGCCAGGGTTTGCTCTCCTCGGCGGCAGCGTCGCGAGCAACTTCGGCCGCGCCGTGATCCGTGTGGACCAGGCGACCGGTTACCGTCAGGAGATCTCCGGTCCGTCGAACGGCAGCGGGCCCGGCTTCGGGATCATCACCGGGCTCGCGTTGGACGCTGCCCACGGCACTGTGTACGTGGCCGACAACTACTACGACTACATCCTGGCCGTGGATCTCGGCAGCGGTGCTCGCACCGAATTGTCCGGACCGGGTCGCGGATCCGGACCGTCGATTACCCATCCGGCCAACCCGAAGCTCGACGCCGGAAGAAACCGCCTCATCGTTGTCGATCCGAACCAGGGAGGGGTCTACGCGGTCGATCTGGGAAGTGGCAACCGCACCGTGATCGCGGATTCGAGTCGCGGATCCGGACCTTCGTTCGGCTCCCTGCAGTGCCTCTCGCTCGATACGGCAAGCAACCGCGCCTTCGTCGTCAATCGACCCGCCTACATCTACTCGCCTACCGAGCTGCTCGCCGTCGACCTTGCCAGCGGCGACAGGACCCGTGTCTCGGCAGGTACGATCGGCTCCGGCCCGGAGATGATCGAGCCGAAGGGCGCGGCACTTGCCGGCTCGACGCTGTATCTCGCCGACTCGGAGCGGGCAGCGGTGTCGGCGGTCGATGTCGCTACCGGGGCGCGTCGCATCGTGGCGCGACACAGCTTCGGTACGGGCCCTGGTATGGCCATGCCCCGGGATCTGTGCCTCAATGCAGATGGCACCCTGGCCTACGTCCTGGACGACTCCTGGGATGGGCTCCGAGCGATCCTCGAGATCAACCTGGCCACTGGCTCTCGCCGGATCGTCGCCGATGACAACACCGGGTCGGGTACCCAGCTGCGAGACCTGCAGGGCATCGCGCTCGACCCGACCGCGAACAGGTTGCTCGTCACCGATGCGTCCCTCCCCGGAATCCTGAGCGTCGATCCGGTGACGGGCGACCGGTTCCTGTTCCTCGACGGCAGCATCGGTTCCCCGCAGATCACGAGGCCGCGTCGGCTGCTGGTCGACGCGGTCAGGAACCGGGCCTTCGTCATCGACAACCGCTTCTACATCCCGAATCCGCCGAGCGTCGTCGAGGTCAACTTGTCCACGGGCGTTCGTCGCACGGTCTCGGGGCCAGGAGTCGGCTCCGGCGCGAATCTCAGCATTCCCAACGGCATCGCGCTCGATACGCCGAACAACCGACTGCTGGTCACGGAGCGCGACTTGGACCAGTTGATAGCCATCGACCTGTCCACCGGTGATCGTCAGCAGATCGAGTCCAATCTGGGCTACCCCACGGACATCTGCTACGACGATGTCAATGAGCTCGTCATTGTGTTGTCGTACTTCAAGATCATGACGATCGGTGGGGGAGTTCGACGCGACGTCGCGACCCTGCGCATCGGTTCGGGGCACGGCAGCCGCGGGCCGTACACACGATTCACCGAGGCCGTGGATACGGTGTCCGGATCCGGCTTCCTCTACTTCCTCGACCGCGACGCGACCGCGCTTCTCGGCGTCAGCCTGGAAGCGCCCGACTGGCTGATCGTCTCCAAGTGAGTGGTTCCAGCCACCGGGCCGGGCAGAGACAGGAGACGTGAGCAGGGGGAGATCGAACCCCGACCTCCGTGCCCCGGACTGTGACCTGGCGGCCTGGTCCGGGCGCCCATCAATGATCGTCCCTGACCCCGAGCGCCGCGAAACCCGCGCGCTCATCCTCGATCAGCCGCGCCGCCGCCGCCTCGGCGATGCGTTCGACCTCGAGGTCGTCGGCGTCGTTCGCCACCGTCACCGGATCGCCGTAGGTCAGGATGATCTTCGCGAACGGCTTCGGGATCGTGAAGCGATCCCAACTGCGCAGCCGCCAGGCCCGATCCACCGCCACCGCGAACGTCAGCAGCGGTGCGCCACTCGCGCGAGCCAGCCAGGTCGCACCACTGTTCATCGCGTGTCGCGGCCCGCGCGGGCCGTCTGGTGTGACCACGACCGGGGTTCCTGACGCGATCGCCTCGCCCATCTCGCGCATGGCGCGGGCGGCGCCGCGGCTCGTCGAGCCGCGGATCACGCGGTAGCCGAACCGGCGCAGCGCGACGCCGGCTAGCTTGCCGTCGTCGCTCGGCGAGACCAGGCTGCCGATGCCGCGGTGGGCGTGGTCGCTCAGCTGCAACCCGACGAGCAGGCGACCGTGCCAGAGCATCAGCACCCACGGACCATCGCCCCGCAGGACTTCGAGCCCGCGCTCGCCGCGCCGCTCGATGCGCCAGGTCAGCGACAGCATGCGAACCAGCAACGGACCCAGCGTGCGAAGCGCCGCGTCGCCGATCCGACGACGCACTCTCCGCCAACGCCGCAGGCCGCCGCGGTCGCGACCGGCGGCGGTGCGTTCGGCGCGTTCGCGGTGCCGTTCCGCCTGCCGCTTCTGGCGCAACTCGCGAGCCTGCATGGCCGGCAGTGTGCCACCGCTCGCCCTGCCGCGCCCGCGTTGCTACAAATAGCGGCGGTCCCAGCCACGACTCCCGAACCTGCCCATGTCACACAGCGCCTCGCCCGATGCCCAAGGCATCGCCGCCACTCCCGCCCAGCTGGCGGCCGTCGACCGATCGATCGCGCGCCTCTGCGATCAACGCGGCGCCCTGCTGCCGATCCTGCACGACATCCAGGAACAGCTCGGGTTCGTGCCGACCGAGGCCGTGGCGCGCATCGCCAGCGGGCTCAACCTGTCGCGCGCCGACGTCCACGGCGTGCTGACCTACTATCACGACTTCCGCACCCGGGCGCCCGGCCGCCACGTCCTGAAGCTGTGCCGCGCCGAGGCCTGCCAGGCGATGGGTAGCGCCGCCCTCGAGGCGCGCCTGCGCGAACGGCACGGCGTCGCCATGAACGCGACGACCGCGGACGGCGGGCTCACCGTCGAGCCGGTCTACTGCCTCGGCAACTGCGCGCTGTCGCCGTCGCTGCAGCTCGACGGCTCGGTGCTCGGCCGCGTCAGCGCCGAACGTCTCGACGCGATCGTCGCGGCCTGCGGAGGCGAGCAGTGACCGTCACCGTCTACGTGCCGCGTGACAGCGCCGCCCGTTCGGTCGGCAGCGATGCCACCGCCGACGCGATCGCTGCCGTCGCCGCCAAGGCCGGCGCCGAGGTCCGCATCGTGCGCAACGGTTCGCGCGGCATGTTGTGGCTCGAGCCGTTGGTCGAGGTCGCGACCGATGCCGGTCGCATTGCCTACGGTCCGGTGACGGCCGCCGACGTCGAAGGGCTGTTCGCGGCCGGGCTGCTGCAGGGTGGCGAACACGCGCTGCGTCTCGGCGCGACCGACGCGCTGCCGTACCTCGCCCGCCAGACCCGGCTGACGTTCGCCCGCGTCGGCTTGACCGATCCGCTGAGTCACGACGACTACCGCGCGCACGGCGGCCTTCGCGGCCTCGAACGGGCCGTGACGATGGACCCCGCGGCGATCGTCGCGGCGGTGACCGAGTCCGGGTTGCGCGGCCGCGGCGGCGCCGGGTTCCCGGCCGGCATCAAGTGGGACACCGTGCGCAAGGCGCCGGGCGCCACCAAGTACGTCGCCTGCAACGCCGACGAGGGCGATTCGGGCACGTTCAGCGATCGCATGATCCTGGAAGGCGATCCCTTCCTGCTGCTCGAAGGCATGGCGATCGCGGGCCTCGCCAGCGGCGCGACCGAGGGCTGGATCTACCTGCGTTCGGAGTATCCCGATGC
>JAGQRA010000843.1 GCA_020425885.1 Planctomycetota bacterium
AGCGCCATCGCCTCGGCCTGGTCGAAGTCGATCTCCGAGAACAGCGGCACGGCATCCTGCAGCAGCCGCTCGAAGTCCGCGTACGAAGCCGGCTCCTCGCTGGCCGACTCGAGCAGCTTGGTCTCGAGGGCCCGACGCAGCTCGCGCGTCAGCGCCTTGTCGCAGAGCTTCGTGAACAAACCTTTGAAGTTGTCACGGGTCGAACCGAAGGTCTCGTCCATCAACCCGAGCGGGGTCTTGATGGCCCGATCGATCGTGTGCAGGTTCAGCAGCAGACCGCGCACGTCGTGCAGATCCTTGGCGCTCTGACCGGCGACCAGCGCGCTCTGGAACGCCGACTCGATGTCGCTCGAACGGTCCTGCAGCAGATGCACCGCCGAACCGACGACGGCGACGGCCGCCAGCAGCGCGGCGGCCCCGTAGCCGAACATCGCGTTGCGGCGGGCGGCGAGCACGCGGCCCTCGGTCGGGCGCACCAACCCGCGCTCGATGAAGACCCGATTGCGCATCAGGTCCTTGATGAAGTAGGCCCGCTGATGACTGAACAGGCTCTCGAGCGCGCGCGCATCCGACTCGCGATCGTCGCCGAGCAGTTCGGCGCAGACCTTCGCCACCGGCGCCCCGGTCTGCAGACCGCTGCACAGATAGATGCCGCGGACCGCGGCGCGGTCGACGAGACTGGACTCGGTGAAGATCCGCTTCAGGTAGATCTCGAGCGCCGGATACATGCCGGCGAGTTCGTCGGGGAACGCGTACAGGCGATCGATCTCGGGCAGCGCCTCGGGCAGGCGCGCGCTGGCGATCATGCGCTCGCGCAGCAACCGGGCCCGATCGACCAGCCGGGCGAAACCCTCCTTGGCCTCGTCGAGCGCGAACGGTCGCTCGGAGCGCTCGGGCTCGCGCGACCAGCCGAACATCTGGTGGCGCTGGTCGCCGTCGAGGCGGTGCACCGACTCGGCGAACCCGAACACGCGATCGCCCTTGGTCAGCACCAGGTAGACCGGCAGCTTGGCCTGCAGCTTCTGCGTCAGGGTCAACAGCGCGCTCTGGATCTTGTTGGCCTTGTCGGCGCAGACCTCCGGACTGTCCTCGAGCAGCGCATCGCACGGGATGATGAGCAGCACGCCGTTGGCCGGACACAGCGGTCGGAACGAGTTGAGCTGATCGAGGAAGGCCTCCCACTCGAGCTTGTCGGCGACGCCGCCCTCGTGCGTGAAGAGGCGACCCGCGATGTCGAGCAGCACGGCCTCGTCGGTGAACCACCAGTCACAGCCGCGGGTGCCGCCGACGCCGGACAGCCGCTCCTGGCCGAACGGGAAGTAGAGGTCCGAGTTCTGCAGCAGCACGCTCTTGCCCGACTGCGGCTCGCCGACGATCAGGTAGAACGGCAGCTCGTAGCGGTCGATGCCCTGACGGTCGAGCTCTTCGATCCAGCCGGCCCACTCGCGCTTGCGGTCCTCGATGCCCTCCTTGGCCGAGACCTTCTCGTCGAAGTCCTTCTGCCGGACCTTCTTCTTGCGGCGCGACCACAGCTCGACACCGAGGAAGCCGAGGCCCAGGATCAACAGCGTCCACAGCACCGGCGCGATCAGCTCGCGCACGTAGAGCATGAGCAGCACGAGCAGCACGACGACCGCGATCGCGACGACGATCAGGATGATCTTGGTCTTCTTCTTGAGCGCTTTCATGGCGATGCAGGTCAGGGTATCTGCGATGGATTGGTGTCGGCCGGAATCGACATCTGCCGCGAGCTCGCGGGCACCGGCGAATCAGTCGAGGGCCTTCGAGACCTTCTCGATCTCGTCGTTGATCTTGCGATTGGTCCAGGCGGTCACGGCATTGCCGGCCAGCAGGGCGAACGCCACCGCCGCCATGCCGACCAGGACCAGTCTGAAGATGCCGACCGTGGGCAGCTTCAAGGTGCTCTTGTTGAGGTTGCGATCGTAGGCATCGGGCGTCAGCCGCTCGGACATCAGCGCCGGCAGCTGGGCCTTCTCGAACAGCTGCTGGCGGATCCGCTGCAGCTCGTTGCGGTCGTTGCGCAGCT
>JAGQRA010000844.1 GCA_020425885.1 Planctomycetota bacterium
CAGCGGGACGTCGTTGTCCCTGGTCGCCAGGTGGCAGCGGGCGAGCTGCAACGAGGCCAGCGCGAAACGGGCGCGTAGCGCGGCGTCGTCGGGACGATCGCGCAGCTCATGGTCGAGTTGCTCGAGGTCGCGCAGCAGCTGATCGGCCTCGGCCAGCGTGTCGCCGTCGTAGCCCGGCAGCGGCGGCGCGCCGGCGGCGCGGTCCCGCGTCTGACGCGCGACGTGCCAGATCGCGTCCCAGTCCAACGGGCCGCCCTGGGTGTCGATCGCCGCCATGATCGCCGCCGCCGGCTCGGCGCCGAAGGCCGTTCGCGTCGCCGGCGCGGCGCCGGGGTAGCCGGCGATCGTGCAGGCGATCAGGAAGGCGCGCGTGGCGGCGCCGTCGCCATCGACCGCGGCCAGCATCGCCAACCAGACCGCGGCCGCCGGCGGTGCTGCGCCGGGTCCGGGCCCGAGCGTCTGCACGAACTCCCGCAGCGCGGTGGCGACCGACGGACCGAGCTTCAGCGCCGCGACCGTGGCGGCGAAGCGATCGCGCAACGCCGGCGACAGCTCCGGCAACCGGTGTGCGATCAGCCGCAGCGCGTCGAGCGAGCCGGCATCGCCGTGACTGCTGATGGCGGCGAGGCCGGCAGTCAGATCGTCGAGGTCGAGCGCGGCGTCGAGCGCGTTCTCGAGGCGGCGCCGTTCGTGGTCGCCGCGACCGGCCGCCAACGCCGCCCAGTCGGCGGCGAGAACCGACACGCGCGACGCCGGTGCGCTCGCCGCCGTGGCCAGCACGGCGCGGTCGATGTCCTGCAGGTCGAAGCTCAGCGACAGGTCCCAGAGCTTCCTGCCGTCGGCTGCGACGGCGGCATGGCGCGGGGCGACGCGTTCGCCATCGCTGAGGAAGCGCTCGTAGAGCAAAGGCTCGAGGGCGATGTGCTCGCCACAGGTGACGCAGCCGAGGCGCGGGCACGGGATGCGGCGGCCGTTCTCGTCGTAGTCCTGCGCGTTGTGCCGGAACAGGCTCGCGACCAGACAGACGTAGCGCCGGCTGCCGGCGACGAACGCCGGATCGCGGTACTGCTCGTGGACGATGCGGTCGCTGGCGCTCTCGCCGTCCATGTTGAGGGCGAGCAGCAGCGGCCGGCCTTCGGCGCGGGCGATGGCCAGGGCATCGTCGATGCTGCGCTGCCAGTGGATCTGGCGGGCATCGAACTCCGGGCCAGAGGTCCGCGGCGGCGCCTGGCAGGCGCTGCCGAACAGTGGGAACAGACTGCTGAGGAGCAGCAGACGCAGGCGCAACGGTCGTGACATCGGAGTTCTCTCTCGGCGGCGACCGATGAACGGCGGCGAGACTAGCCGACCGCGGCGCCGGCGTCACGGGGCAAGGCGAACGACGAGGGCCGTCAGCGCTGCAGATCGACGATCTGCCCGACGACTTCGAGGTCGTAGTCGGTGTAGCTGCGCAGCACACCGCGGGTCCAGAGCACGACGCAGCGTCCGGCGCGCCAGCGCGGCACGGTCGGTCGCAGGTTGTCAGCCGTCGAGTCAGCGGTCAGCGGCTGCCAGGTCCAGCTCGCCCCGTCGTCGCGCGTGCGGCCGAGGAACAGTTCGCGATGCCGCCGGCCATCCGCCGTCGAGATCAATGCGGCCCCGGTCACGGGATCGGCATCGGTGCTGATGACGACCACCGACGGCTCATCCGGCACGAGGCAGCAAAGGCCGGTGTAGTCGTCTTCGCCGGCGTAGAGCCGGGTGCCGGCGAAAGCGATCTCGCGACTCAGCCAGCGCTCGCCGTCATGACGCGCATACCAGAAGCGGTGGTCGAGCCCGCCCTGACCGCGCGGCTTGCCGGCCCCGTCGACCTGGACCGAGAACACGCAGTGCGGCCGCCCCTCGGCATCGAGTTCGAGGTCACAGGGCCAGGCGACGGCGTCGGCGCGGCCGGCGAAGATCGGCGTCAGGTCCGCCGGGGCCGGCGGTTCGTCGGTGTCGCCGACGACGAGATCGGCGGCCGTGAAGCTGCCGTGCCAGAGCCCGTTGTCGAAGTCGCGCGGGTGCTGCTCGGTGCAGACGAAGTGCACGCGCTCTGCGTCGCCGGCGTACTTCGCGTACGGCCGCCCCGGCCCGCCGACCAATCGTTGCGCGAGCTGCCAGCTGCCGCCGCCGTCGCGCGACACCAGCGCCGTCGGGTTCCAGTTCTCGGCTCGGCAGCAATCGACGAGCGTGCCGCCGCCGAGGTCGAACAGGTTGCTGTAGCACAGGCCGTTGCCCCGCCGCATCGGCACCGTCCAGGTCTGCTCGTCGCCGAAGGCCAACACGGCCCCACCGGCGTCGCCGTGACGCCAACGCAGCACGTCGTCATGGCCATGCGAGCAGTAGACCGCGAGCAGGCGGCCATCGCCGCGCGGCAACAGGGTCGGCGCGGCGTGATCGTCGCGGTTCAGTCCGGCATGCAGGACGAAGGTCTCGACCTTGCCGGTCTCGAGATCCCATCGACTGGCCTGCACGTCCCCCGCGCGCGCCGGCTCCTCGCGCCCGCCGGCGACCGAGCCGAACACGACGTAGCGATCGTTGACGGTGACGGCGCGTTCGTCCTGGAACCAGCACCAGCCGCCATCGGCGACCAGGACCACAGGTGCGCTCGCGAAGGACGACGGCGCCGCGCAGGCCGGCAGCAACGCCAACAGGGCGATGACGGGGCGGGGGCCGTTCGGGTGTGGGCTCATCACGTGACCGGGTATTGGCTAGGCGACGAAATCGTTGCCCTTGTCGTCGACGACGAGGAACGCCGGGAAGTCCTTGACCTCGATCCGCCACACCGCCTCCATGCCGAGGTCCTCGTAGTCGAGCACTTCGACCCGGGTGATCGAGTCGCGCGCCAGGATCGCCGCCGGCCCGCCGATCGAGCCGAGATAGAAACCGCCGTGCTGCTTGCAGGCCGCGGTGACCTCGGCGCTGCGATTGCCCTTGGCCAGCATCACCAGGCTGCCGCCGGCGGCCTGGAACTGATCGACGTAGGCGTCCATGCGCCCGGCGGTGGTCGGGCCGAAGCTGCCCGACGCCATGCCCTCGGGCTTCTTCGCCGGTCCGGCGTAGTAGACCACGCGGTCCTTGATGTAGTCGGGCAGGCCCTGGCCCGCATCGAGCCGCTGCTTGAGGCGGGCATGGGCGATGTCGCGCGCCACCACCATCGAACCGGTGAGCGAGAACCTGGTCCTGATCGGGTACCGGCTCAGCGTCGCGCGGATCTGCGTCATCGGCTGGTCGAGGTCGATCTGCACGACCTCACCGGCCAGGTCGGCGGCCTCGACCTCGGGCATGAAGCGAGCCGGATTGGTCTCGAGCTGCTCGAGGAACACGCCGCCCTCGGTGATCTTGCCCTTGGCCTGGCGGTCGGCGCTACACGACACGCCGATGCCGATCGGGCAGCTGGCGCCGTGCCGCGGCAGGCGGATGACGCGCACGTCGTGACAGAAGTACTTGCCGCCGAACTGGGCGCCGATGCCGTTGTTGCGCGTGATCTCGAGCACCTGCCGTTCGAGCTCGAGGTCGCGGAAGGCGCGACCGCGGTCGTTGCCGGTGACCGGCAGCGCGTCGAGGTAGCGCGCGCTGGCGAGCTTGACGGTCTTGAGGTTGAACTCGGCCGACATGCCGCCGACGACGATGGCGAGGTGATACGGCGGGCACGCCGCGGTGCCGAGCTTGCGCGTCTGCTGGTCGAGCCACGGCAGCAGCTTCTCGGGCGTCAATCGCGCCTTGGTCTCCTGGAACAGGAACGTCTTGTTGGCCGACCCGCCGCCCTTGGTCAGGAACAGGAAGCGGTAGCCATGGCCGCCGTCGGCGTAGAGCTCGATCTGGGCCGGCAGGTTGTCGCCGGTGTTCTGCTCGCGGTACATGTCGAGCGGACTCATCTGCGAGTAGCGCAGGTTGGTCTCGGTGTAGGTGCGGTGGATCCCGGCGCTGATCGCCGCCTCGTCGTCGCCGGAGGTCCAGACGTCCTGCCCCTTCTTGCCGATGACGATCGCGGTGCCGGTGTCCTGGCAGCTCGGCAGCACCATGCCGGCCGCGACGTTGGCGTTCTTCAGCAGCTGCAGCGCGACGAAGCGGTCGTTGGCCGAAGCCTCGGGGTCGTCGAGGATGTTGCGCAGCTGCTGCAGATGACCCGGGCGGAACAGGTGGCTGACGTCGCGGATCGCGGCGAACGCCAGCGCCGACAGCGCCTCGGGCTCGACCCGGAGGATGCGGCGACCGCCGATCTCCTCCAGGCGCGTGTGATCCTCGGTGAGCAGGCGGTACGGCGTGTCGTCGGCGCCGAGCTCGAAGATCGGTTGGAACGTGAACGTCATGCGGGCTAGCTTCGGCAGCCGGGTGTCGCGATTCCAGCACGTCGATCTGCGCAGCACCGGCCCGCTGATCATGCGCGACCCGACCCGGCTCCCGGTGACACTGCTGACGATGGTGTTGCTGACCGCGGCCTGCAGCCTGGCGCCGACCAGCCGGGTCTACTACCGCGAGCGCGACATCGGCTCGCAGTCGACGTTCGAACCGCTGTCGTCGTCGCTGCAATACGTGCTCGACTCGGTCCAGGTCGAGAGCTTCGACACTGCCGACTACGGCCGCGACCTTCGCGATGTGCTGCAGCATCTCGGCTCGCCCGGGCACGAGATCGAGGCCGACGGTGGCTGGCGCCGGTTCATCAACGCCGAGGTATTCCCGATCGATGGCGACCATCTCGACGACAGCGCCGCCATCCTGCCCAACGTGTTCCTGCACTGCCTCGGCGGCGGCATGCTGTTCCGCAAGCAGGCGGAGTGGTTCGCGGCCCACGACTACCCGGCGCCGTGGCTGTTGGCTGGTGTCGTCGCGATGTCGACCGAGATCCTCGGCGAGGCGATCGAGAAGCCGGCGTCGGCGAACACCGACGAGATCGCCGACGTGCTGCTGTGGCGACCGCTCGGCCTCTGGCTCTACGGCGACGACGAGCGCGCCAGCTGGATCCGCCACAACCTCGACCCCGTCGACTGGCCCAATCAATTGATCTGGGACGCGAACCAGGAACGCTGGCGCAACGCCGGCATGAACTTCGTGTTCAGACCCTCGCTGCTCGCCGGCGAGTCGACGCGCTTCTTCGCCTACACCGGCATGACCAACTTGTTCGGCCTGTCGCACGAACTGCCGAACGGCGACACCTTGTCGTGGGGTGGCGGCACGGCGACCGTACACATCGAGCCGGTCAGGCTGCGCTGGAGCGCCGGCCTGTTCTACGAACGCGACGACAGCCTGCTGGCGTCGCTGCTCGTGCACGGCGCCGAGGGCTATGCCGTGCGCGCCAATGTCTACCCGGGCGCGCTCGGCGAGCCCGGGATGTGGTGGTCACGGGCGGGCCTGTTCGTCGGCATCGACGACGACGGCGCGACGACCGTCGGCGTGCAGTGGCTGCTGCCGATTGGGCTCGGCGGCTGATCGCTCAGCCGCCGTTCGGTTCAGCTACCGATCGGCTTAACCGTTGTAGGCCTCGTGGACGCGGCCGACCATCTCGGGGCCAGGCGTCAGCGTCTTGTCGCCCTCGTCCTTCCACTTCGACGGGCAACCATCGGCGGGCTTCTTGGCGAGGTAGAGGTTGGCCTTGAACTTGCGCATCAGCTCGTCGATGTTGCGGCCGAGGTTGAGGAAGTTGACCTCGGAGTTCATCAGCTTGCCATCGGGCGCGATCAGGTAGCTGCCGCGCAGGCAGAAGCCGCCGTTCCAGACGCCGAACTGCCTGGCGAGGTCGCCGTTGCGATCGGAGCCCATGTGGAACGTGACGTTCGCCAGATCCTTCTCCTCACGCTGCCACGCCAGATGGACGAACTGGGTGTCGGCGCTGACGGTGACGATCTCGCAGCCCATCTTCGCGAACCGGTCTTGCTGCTCTGACAGAGCAGCGAATTCGGTCGCTCAAACGAACGTGTAGTCGGCCGGATAGAAGAACAGCAGCGTCCACTTGCCGGCCTTCTTGGCATCGGCGAGGCTGAAGCTGCCGAAACCCTTGGTCGTCGGCTCGTAGGTGGTGAGCGTGAAATCGGGCACTTCCTGCCCGACCTGGAGAGTCGCTTCGGTCATGGATCGATCGCTTCGGTTGGTGAATCAGTCCTGAATTGGGGCTAGAAGGCTAGCGACGGTCGCGGAGCTTTGCCAGCGACATCTCACGCCTGCGCCGTCACCGCAGTCCATCACATCGGCGCCGCCGAGGTTCGTCGTTCCCCTGTCCGCAGCGAGCGGGCACCATGTTCGGCCCCATCACCGTGACGACCGAACCCGACCCGACCTCTCCCGCCCCCGAGACCTCGACCGCCGCGCGCGCGTTGGCCGCCGCCGGCGACGCCGAATCGGCGCGCGACGTCGGCGCCCTCGATGATGCCGCGCGGCAGGCGGCGGTCCGACTCGGCGCCACCAGGAAGGGGCTCGTCGAGCGACTGATCTACGGCCCGACGCCGGACACCGAGGAGCTGCAGAGCGGCGCAATCGCCGCGATCCGCGCCGGCCATGCGCTCGGCCAACCGATCATCGACGCCGCGCTCGCCTGCCTGCAACGCGGCGAGGCTTTCACCGCCGACGGCCGGCTGTCGAGCCAGCTGCGCACCGCGGTCGCGCGCGAACGCGCCTACGGCTTCACGGTGCCGGCCGAGTTCGGCGGCAAGGGCGGCCGCTACATCGAGCTCGCGCTCACCGAGGAGGAGCTCGCCGGCAACGGCCTCGGGCCGCTCGCGGTCGAGATCTCGGGCGAGCTCACGATCGGCGCCGGCTCGCTGCTCGCCTACGGCACCGACGCGCAGAAGCGGACCTTCCTGCCGCTGATCGTGCAGGGCGAGCTGATGGCCTTCGGCCTGACCGAGGTCGGCATCGGCGTCAACGCCAAGAAGGTCCGCGCCTACGTCGAACCCGATCCGGAGCTCGACGGCGGCGTCGGCGGCTTCCGCCTGCACGCGACCGGCGATCGCAACAAGCTCTGGATCACCAACGCGACCCACGGCGCGCTGGTCGCGATCGTCGCCCGCATCGGCGAACACGGCAAGAAGGTCGGACTGTTCGTGCTGCGCCTGCCCGATCACGACATCGACGCCGCCGCCGGCAAGGACCACTCCTTCTGGTGCCGGTCGTCGAACTCGGGCGTGTTCTCCGACAACCACAACTCGCGGTTGCACTTCGACAACTACCCGATCGCGAGCAGCGATCAGATCCAGGCCGATGGCGTCGAGGTGCTGTTCTACTGCCTGCGCATGGGCCGCTGCATGCTGGCCGCGATGTCGGCCGGCTACCAGCGCATGTTCGCCGCCGACGCCGCCGCCTACGCCACCAGCCGTCAGGGCGTCGGCGGTCTGGTCATCAAGCACGAGCTGCCGCGCCAGCACCTCGGCCGCATGCTCGGCGGCGCCCTGCAGGCGCGCGCGCTGAGCCACCTGTCGCTGCAACAGGACGCCTCGGGCACCGACCTCGCCGGCCTGCGCGATCTGACCAAGTCGGCAGCGGCGACCAGCGCGCTCGAATCGCAGGTCGCCTGCGAGCGCGTCATCGGCGGCCGCTCGTTCGACCGCGATTCGCGCGTCCACAAGGCGCGCGGCAACATGCACGTCTTCGGCGTCGTCGAGGGCGAGGACGACCTGATCCTGATGGGCATGGTCAAGGACGTCACCGACGCGTTCACGAGCCGCTACATGGCCGGCATGCTCGGCGTCATCCAATCGATCAACCTCGATGCCGACGGCAAGCCGCTGCCGCGCGAACGGCGACTGCTGCGACTCACGCCGCTCACCATGCTGACCGAGCCGGGCCGCATGCTGACGGCGTCTTGGCGGCTGGCCAGGTCGTGGGCGTTCTGGAAGCTGCTGCTGTGGATCGTCTGCCAGCTGCTGATCGAGGTGCTGCGCCTGCCGCTGCTCTTGCTGCCGAGCGCCATGATCCCGCGCTATCAGCTGCTGCCGCCCGGCCTGCGCCGCTACGCCCGCTTCGCCGAGCAACGGCTGCGCTGGCTGCGCTGGGCGAACCTCGGCATCAGCATGTGGTTCCAGCTCGAGCTGACGCGGGCCCAGATCCCGTTGCAGCGCTTCGGCAAGGTGATCGAGCAGCTGACGACGATGCTGGCGCTGTGTCACCACGGCGCGCAGAACGACGGCAGTCAGCAGCGCGTCGCGGCCCTGCAATGCGAGCAGCTGATGACGCGGGTCCGCGGCACCCGGCTGCTGCTCGGGCTGTGGCAGATGGACCGGCTGCGAGGGTTGGTCGCCGCCGTCGGCGACGATGTCGAGCAGGGCCAGAGCTCGCTGATCGCCGGCATCGCACCCGAACCGTTCGCGCATCCGTTCGAGGCGCAGACCGGGAAGTAGCCACCCTCCTCGCGGCGCCTGAGCGCGAGGCGCACATGGCCGCCGCCATCGCGCCACGCCAGGGAACTGATGTCTTGAGTGGGGAACCCTGTAACGGCTGATGGGGCCGAGGTGCCCCACTCAGGACATCAGTTCTGGACCGAGGCAGCGAATCTGCACTTTCCCGTCCGCTCCGTCAGGTTGCTGGTCATGTCCTGGCAAGCCGATTCTCGGCGATCTCTGACATGGCAACGCCAATGACCTCGAAGCAGATCCTGCAATCCATTCCCCTCACCCTCACCCGCATCGTCCTCACGACAGCATCCATGCTGGCCGTGACTCCGTCCGCATGGGCGCAGAGTTGACTGCCGGAGAAGCTGGTTGCCGTCGTCCGTGTTGGCGACGGCTCTGCGTCCCTGTCCTCTGCCTCGGCACCGGTCTTCATCGACCTGATCGACCCGGATGCCGGCCAGTTCGTGTACCAAACGTTCGACCTGCCGACCGCGGCGAGCGGTTCGCATTACCCGATGACCCTGGCCGGTGATGGTGAGCAGGAGGGATACCTCACGCTCTCCGCCACCGGTGAACTGGTCCTTGCCGGCTACGGCGCCATCCCCAACACCGCCAACGTCGCCGCGACCGGCAGCGCCGCGACCCCGCGCGTGATCGCCCGGCTTCACAGCGGCGGGATCGATACGACGACGGCGCTCACCGACAGGTACTCGGGCGAGAGCATCCGTGGCGCCACGTCGGATGGCCAGCAGTTCTGGACGGTCGGAGCCAGCGGCATCGCCCAGGCGGCACTCGGAGCCTCCACCAGCACTGCCATCGCCACCGGCAACGGCAACTCGGATTGTCGCGTCGCCGACATCTGGAGCAGCCAGCTGTACGCGACCACCGGAATGGCCTCGCAATGTGTCCACACCGTCGGCACCGGCCTGCCGACGACGGGCATACAGACCCTGTCGCCACTGCCAGGCATGGCCGTGAGCAGTCCGACCGGGTCGCCGTGCGACTTCTACTTCGACAACGGCAGCACGGTGTACGTGGCAGACGACCGCACCGGCGGCGGTGGCGGCATCCAGGTCTGGACCCTCAGCGCCTCGCAGTGGTCCTTGCAGACCACACTCTCGCCGGCGCCCGGTGTCGGCTGCCGCGGCATCGTCGGCTACCGGGACAACATCGTGTACAGCCTGCATCTCGTCGCCACGACGACCGACAACCGGGTCGTACGCTACGACGCGTTCTCAGGCTTGTTCACGACCATCCACACGGCGCCGCCGAACACGGCGTTCCGCGGCGTTCGTTGTTACCCGATCGACGTCACCATGCACGGCGCCGGCTGCCAGTGTTCGAGCGGCATCCCGAGCGTCTGTGCCACCGGCGGCCTGCCGAGGGTCGGCAACACCGCCTTCGCCGTCGCCTTCGACCACCTGCCCCCCTTCTCACCGATGCTGGCAGTGATCGGCTTCCGCCCTGCGTCCCTGCCGCTCCCTGGTCTGCCGGCAGGCTGCGCTCTGCTGACCTCGGTCGACGCCACGATCTTCGGCTTGACGGGCCCGGGCACGGCGACCATTCCCTTGCCGATGCCCGCGAGCCCCGCATTCCGAGGTCTCGAGCTTCACGTTCAAGGCGGCTTCTACGACAGCACCCTGCCGGCGCCGCTGCCGTTCGCGACCTCGGCGGCGCTGGGGTTCGTCGTCCAGTAGCACTCGATCGGCCGGCCACGATCGAGTGCATCGCAATCCGCTGCCAAAGGTAGCGGACACTGTCGGAGCCGGCCGGCCGCAGCGCCAGGAGATGAACGGGTAGCAACGACTCCGGCCCCGCGATATGACCTCCGCCCCGATTGCCGGCCACGGCACTCCGAACCTCCCCCCCCCGACCCCCCCCCCCGCC
>JAGQRA010000106.1 GCA_020425885.1 Planctomycetota bacterium
AGTGCCCAGGGCCTTGCCGCTCCTCCAGATGAATAGTCCGGGCTAGGGGGTCACGAGTTCGACGTTGGTCGTCTGCAACGGGAAGATCGGATTGCCGAGCAGGTCGATGT
The DNA here is from genome assembly GCA_020425885.1 of Planctomycetota bacterium. The sequence continues at coordinate 111 of JAGQRA010000106.1, forward strand.
GCGCCGCCTGGAAGTAGAGCGGCGGATAGCCCGTGAGATCGGGGATCGTCCAGCTGAACGTGCTGCTCTGCGGGTCGAAGGCGACGGGGTTGGCGACGAACAGGCTGGTGCCGGCGTTGCCGATGCCGAGCGCGACGATGCCGGGATAGATCGTCGCGATCGGCGAGGTGCTGAAGCCGAGGAACGACCGCGTCTGCGCCGAGTAGCCGGAGCCCAGCGATGCGAACAGGCGGAACGTCCGCAACGGTCGGTCGACGGCATGCAGCACCGGGGTGCGGCTCAGGGTGATGCTGACGTCCTTCTTCTGGCTGCGGTACTGGTTGCCCTCGACGACGAGCGGGTACGTCCCGGGCGGCATGGCCTGCGGCGGATGCACCTCGATCCGGGTCGCGCTGACGATGTCGAACCAGCCCGACTCCCAGGTCGACGCGCTCTGGCTCACGATGTGACGACCGCCGAGGATGACCTCGGTCACGCCCAGCAGCCCGGTGCCGGCGAACACGAAGGCGCCGTCGGTGACGTTGGGCAGGGAACCGGTCACCGTCGTCGTCAACTCGGGACCGACGAGGTCGCTCTGGCCGTTCCGGATCCAGGCGAGGTCGAAGCGGTGGAAGTCGAGCGAGTAGCTGTCGGATGTGCTGGTGAACGATTCGTTGACCTCGACCAGGGCCGCTATGCGGAAGTCCGCGGTCTTGGTCATCGAGCTGTAGCCGCCCTTGCCCGCGCTCTCGGCGGTGCCGATCGTGGCGTGGTTGTCCGGCGGCGTGCCGACGTAGAGCCAGCGTTCGCGCGGCCACGTCTGACCGTCGTCGTAGCTCATGCGGACCTTCATGCGGCGACGGGTCGCGGTGCTGTCGGAGTTGAGGAAGATCAGCCGACCGGGCGCCGACAGGTTGTAGCGCAGCATCGAGGCCTGCGACCGTGGGTCGAGCAGGTTCAGCTGCGGCGTCGGCGTCGGGAAGTTGCCGATCTCGCCGTAGCTGATCCAGCGCCGACTGTTCTGCGTCCAGTAGGGTCCGGTCGCGCGGTCGTTGCGATACAGGGTGCCGTCGTTGCACTCGGCGATCGTGCTCTCGCTGGTGATGTTCGCGGTGCTCACCGTCGGCATCATCGTGTAGTGCCAGGTCGCGCCGTGATCGTCGGAGTGGAAGTTGCGATGGATCGCGGGGACGATCAGGCGGCCGACGTTCGGCGCCAGCACCTTCTGCATGCCGTTGCCGGGTCCGACCGCATCCCAGGTGAAGGTCGGCGGCAGCAGGGTCGAGGTCAGGTTCTGATACGGTTGCCAGGTCTGGCCGTCGTCGTCGGACCAGGTGTAGTAGGTCCGACGATCGCCGTGGCCGATCGTCGCCATGCTGGTGTGCGACGCGTCGTGCCAGTTGAAGAACAGGTGGACGCGGCCGTTCGGGTGTCCGCTCCAGGGTGCCTCGTAGACCGCCGTCGGGTTGGTCCACGAACCGGGGCCGACGCCGACGAGCTGCATCAGGCTGGACCAGCTGAGGCCGTTGTCGGTCGAACGCTTGTAGACCAGGTTGATGTTGCCCCAGTCGTCGTTGTCGCCGACCCGGCCTTCGCAGAAGGCCAGCAGCACGCTGCCCGTCGCCCGCACGATCGCCGGGATGCGGAACGAGTGATAGAACGCCGCCGGGTCGCCATCGAACAGCTTGTTGATGCGCGAGTAGCTCTGACCGTTCACCGCCGGGGCCAACGCCGCGAGGCACAGCAGGGGCAGCAGGCGCCAACGGCCGGCAGCGCCTGTGGCCGCTCCAGTGCGACGAAGTGGGGGGGCGGGTCGATGGGTGACAGGGCGGTGAACGATGGGCAGTTTCATGCTGAAGGCTCCTCGAGGTGTGGATCGGCCTCGGGCTCGCGCGGCGTCCTTCCGTTCGGCCCGGGGGGCTGCCATGTTCCATCGTGCCGTTGCTCACGACAACCCTCGGCCATCGGCTGACTCCCCGCGCGAACGGAGCCAGCACGGAATCCTCGAGGTCGCTGTCCGGCGGCGCGGGTGGATGGGCATCTACCTGGAGTGGCGAGCATCGCGCTCGACGCCCCGGGCAATTGCCCATTCGAACCACCCTCGGAACCCACCGGAGTAGACCAATGTTCTCACGTCACATCACGTCCACCATCACCCTCGCCGCCCTCACCGCCCTGGCAGCCAAGGCCCCGTCGCAGTGCATCGACCCGCCGACGCAGTGGGTGATCATTCTCGATGTCACCGGCTCGACCGGATCGTTGCTGCCCAACTGGAAGGCCAACATGGACGCGTCGATGATCGCCCTGATCGACGCCACGATTCCCGGCTCGAAGTTCGCGCTCGTCGAGCACCGGGACTTCCCGTTCTCGCCGTATGGCGGCAGCAGCGACTATCCGTATCGGCTCGTCGCTCCGATGACCCCGTACAGCAACTGGGCCAGCGTGCAGGCGCAGCTCGACCTGATGACGGCCACCGGCGGCGGCGACACGCCGGAATCGCAGCTGGTCGCGATCGACCTCGCGCTGACCGGGGGCGGGTTGGACCTCAACGCCGACAGCGACTACCTGGATCCGGGTGAGGTCGATCCCCTCGACAACCAGATCGGTGCGGTGCTCGGACAGCGCATCGGCATCATCCACTTCACCTATCCCGACATCGTGCACGACCGCGACCTCGAACCGAACTACCCGCAACCGGGCATTCCCAACCTGATGACCGCCGGACTGGCGAAGGTCAACCTCGACCTGCTGTTGTTCTCCTGCGTCAGCTACAACCTGATGGTCACCGAACCGTTGGACGATTCGGGCGGGACCCTCGAGGCGCTCGCCACCCAGACCGGCGGGGTGACCGTCAACGCGGGGACCAGCCTCGAGAACCTGCGCGGGGCGACCCTCGAGATCCTCAGGAACGCCGGCGCCTCTCCGGCCGCGGTCACCCGCCGCAACAGCGTGCCGCCGAACCCGCAGATCTATGCCGCCCAGCCGATGATCCCCGGCACGACCTGGACCGCCTCGATCCTGTTGGGCACGTCCACGACGTCGCCGAACTTCGGCGTCTTCCTCGCCAGCTACCGGCCGAACAACATCCCGTTCCTGCCCAACGGCATCCTGCTGATCGACCCGACGGTCGCGGTGCTGCAGTCGCCGTTCATCCCGAAGACCTTCGGCTTCGCCCGGTTCAGCCTGCCGATCCCCAACTTCCCGTCGCTCCAAGGCCTCACGCTCTTCAGCCAGGGTGCCACGCTGGGTTCGACGTGGGGGCTCACCAACGCCGAGGACCTGTTGATCGGCGACAACCCCGTGCCGCGGTGAGCCGCGAACGCGGCGGCGCCCGCGGCAACCGGAGTTGCCGCGAGCGCCTGCCTGATCCTGTCGCCTGACCAGCGCCGAGCCTGTGGGTCGGCGCTCTTTCGTGCGACAATCACCGCCGCATGAGAGGACATCACGCGGCAGGTCTGGCCTTGCTCACCATGACCGGGTTCTCCGCTCCGGCCGATGCCCAGGACGGCAGGCGTGTGCCCGCCGCGCCGCGCGTGCTGTGGGTGCTCGACAAGCCCAACTTCAACAGCGAGCTGCCGGTGCGCAAGGACCTGTTCTGGGCCGGCGGCGCGCAGCTGTCGGCGCATCGCCTCCGAACCGGCGAGGAGGTACATCACGCGACCGGCGACGGACCTTGGCATCACCCCGTGCTCAGCGGTGGCCTGATCTTCGCGCGGCACGACGATGGTTCCCTGCACGCATTCGTCGCCGATCTCTCGCGCGAGCTGTGGCAGATCCCGCTGCAGAACTCGTACTTCGCCGGCACGGCATACGGGGACATGTACTTCGTGACTTCGGGCAACGAGGTCCTCGCCATCACCGCCGGCAAGGTGCACTGGCGTTTCGATCTCGGTTCGGAAGTCGCCATGCAGCCGGCGACCGATGGCCGCCGCGTCTATGCCGGATGCGTCAACGGGGCGGTCGTCGGCATCGATCTGCACAGCGGCGAGGAGTCCTGGCGCCACGACGGCGATGTCGAGTTCGGTTGGACCTCTCCCGTCGTCGATGACGGCGTGTTGTTCCTCGCCGACCGCGGCCGGGGAGACCGCCGCAAGGCGGCTTGCAACGCCTTCGACGCCGAGACCGGCGTGCTGCTGTGGTCGACGGAGTTCGGATCGACGGGCTTCAGTCGGCCCCGCCCGCAAGGAGGTCGGGTCTGGGCCGGATTCGGCGTTCGCGTCGCGTCCTTCGATCGGGCCACCGGCGAGCTCGATCTCGAGAACTCGATCCGGACCGGGCGCAACCCGTTCGGCCTGCCGGGCGTCGTCGGTGACGCGATCGTGTTCGGCAATCTCGACGGCAACCTCTACGTGCACGACCTTTCGACGAGGGCCCTGCGTTGGCGATTCGATGTCCGCGAGGAAGATGGCAGGGCCAGACGCAAGCCGCAGGTCGGCGGTTGGCTGCTTCACGACGGCGTGCTGCTGGTCGGCTCGACGCGCGGCCTGTATGCGATCGGTGAGACCGAGGCGGCGCCGCCGGCCGTGGCAGGCTTCGTGCTGCGACCCGCACCGCGCTGATGCCAGGCGCAGGTTGTGTGCCGTCGTCCGATCTGGCTGGGTAGACTCCCGGCGTCCACTGCACCCCGTGCCCGTCGTACCGTGAGGATACGAGCCCGATGATCCCAGCCGTCGTTCGCGCCGTCGCCCTGCCTTCTCTTGCCACTCTGGTGGTGGTTCTGTCACCGGGGCGGGTCGCTGCCCAGCAGCCTCCCGCCGAGGCGCTGGCCACGGCGCCGGAGCTGTTGCGTCCCGTGCTCGAGGCCGCGCCGCGCGCGATCCGCCGCGACGTGCCGTTGCCGCGCTCGATCCGCCGCGCCTTCGCCGCCGGCAGCCGCGACTTCAGCGGACGCCCCGGACCGAACTACTGGCAGCTGGAGACCGACTTCACGATCCGGGCCCGCCTCGATCGGGCGTCGCAGTCGATCTTCGGCAGCGAACGGATCGTCGTCCACAACCACAGCCCCGACGAACTGGGGCGCCTGGTGCTGCGGCTCGATCACAACCTCTTCCGCGCCCGCGCGCAGCGCGGCCCGTCGATGCCCGCCGAGCTTACCGACGGCATGGTCATCACCCGCATCATGGTCGACGGTGCGGAGGTCGATCTGACGCCGCGGCGGCGGCGCCGAGGCGAGCGGCAGGAACGGAAGGCCGCGAGCGTGAGCGGGCTCGATCGCACGGTCGCGACGATCCAGCTCGGCGAACCGATCGCCGCCGGTGCCGACGCCACGGTCGAGATCGATTGGCACACGAAGTTGCCAGGTGGCGACGACGGTCGCGGGCACCGCATGACGCAACGCTGGGCCGACACGTTGTTCCAACCGACGCAGTGGTTCCCGAGGCTCGCCAAGTACGACGATCTCAACGGCTGGGAAACCAGCCCCTACCTCGGGCCGGCCGAGTTCTACAACAACTTCGGCCGCTTCGACGTCAGCCTCGACGTGCCCGCGGGCTGGATCGTGACCGCCACCGGCGTGCTGCAGAATCCCGACGAGGTCCTGACCGCGGCGGCGCGTGAACGGCTCGCAGGTGTGCTCGAGTCGGACGCGGAGGTGACCATCGTCGGACCGGACGAGGTCGGCCCGGGCCGGTCGACCGCCGCCGGTGATCGGCTGGTCTGGCACTTCGTCGCCGAGCGGGTCAACGACTTCGCCTGGGCCACCGCCGAGAACTACGTCTGGAAGGCCACGCGCGCGACGATCCCGGGCAAGGGACCGATCCCGATCCACATCGTGCACCTGCCGGAGCGGGCCGATCGATTCGCCAGGGCCGGCGCCATCACCCGCCATGCCCTCGAGTTCTACTCGACGTTGTGGGTGCCTTATCCGTTCCCGCAGCTGACGCTGCAGGACGGCCCGAGCGCCGGCATGGAGTACCCGATGGTCATCAACAGCAACCAGGGCGCGGCCGATCACGAGACCGGTCACCAATGGTGGCCGATGATGCTCGGCACCAACGAGACCCGATACGGCTGGATGGACGAGGGCTTCAACACCTACATGAACACGCTCTCCGCGGCGGACCAGCGCGGCACGGTGGCCAGCTTCGACGGTCGGGGTCAGAGCTACGGGCAGATCAGCGGCGACGAGGACGAGCCGCCGCTGATGTGGAACTCGAACTACGCCGGCGACCAGTACGGCTTCCAGGCCTACATGAAGGCGCCGCTGATGCTGTCGATGCTCGGCGGCATCGTCGGCGATGATGCCGTGCAGCGTGCGATGCGGGAGTACACCGCGGCCTGGGCCTTCAAGCATCCGTCGCCGTGGGACTTCGCGTTCTTCATGTCCAATGCCCTCGGCCAGGATCTCGGTTGGTTCTGGTACTACTGGCTGTGGACGACCGAATCGGTCGAGGGCTCGATCGAGGGTGTAGAGGTCGTTGGCAACGACACCGTGGTGACCGTGCGGCAGGCCGGGCAGATGCCGTCGCCGGTCGTGTTGCGCGTCGAGTTCGCCGCCGCCGGGCCTGCCCCCGAGCCGATGGCCAACGCCGTGATGCAGCCCGACGGCGCGGCGATCGTCACCTGGCCGGTCGATGTCTGGTTCGACGGCGGCCGGACGTTCGCGGCGCGGCTCCGGTTCGGCGAGCGCGCGATCGAGCGGATCACGCTCGACCCCGGCGGCCGCTTCCCGGATCGCGACAAGCAGGACAACGTCTGGCCGCGGTGACCGTGAAATGAATCCGGTCTTCGGATACGGTGGGCGCGTTCCTTCATCAGAGCAATCGCTTCATGGCCCTACAAGTCGTCGCCGGAGCGTCCATGATGTGCACCTTCGGGGCTGCGCCATCGACGCTGATCGTCCTGCCGCAGAACAAGGTCCTCGATGGCCCGCCGGCCGCGAACATCATGGACAACAAGCCGATGGTGAACATCCCGCCATTCGGCGTCTGCATGAGCCTGGCGAATCCGACGGTCGCCGCCGCGACCAGCGCCGCGCTCGGGGTGTTGACGCCGATGCCCTGCATCCCGGTGATCCCGGCGCCGTGGGCGCCCGGCGCCGTCATCGCGCTGATCGCCAACATGCCGGCACTCAACAACACCAGCAAGTGCATGTGTGCCTACGGCGGGGTCATCTCGGTCGTCAATCCCGGGCAGACCAAGATGCTGATCCCGTAGCTCGGGCCGCGCTCAGTCGGGCCGCAGGTTCACGAGGCGCTTCTCGTAGTCGACTACGAACCAGCGCTTGCCGCGCACCGTGACCTCATGGCCTTCGGCCTCGAGGCGCGAACGCAGCACCTCGACACCGCCCGGGAACTTCGGGTTCAGCTCGCCACCCGCCTTCAACGTCCGCCAGTAGGGCGTGATGCGGACCTTGCCGTCGTGTTCGTCTTCGTCGGCGGCGCGCGCGGCGATGCCGGCGAAGATGCCGGTGGTGATCGGGCACGCGATCGTGGCGCCGTGACGTTCGGCCAACAGCTCGCGGATGCCGTTGATCGTGATCAGCCGGCCCTTCTTCACCTTGCGCATGATCGCATCGACCTCGATCGGTGCCGGGATGACGAAGCTGCCGGTGCCCCAACGCGTCGTCATCTTGCCGGTGATCTGTTCGACGCGGGGCAGGTCCTTGCTGTCGCGCAGCTTCTCGCGGAAGGACAACTTCAACTTCGCCATCGCGGCATTGTCCGCCCTGAGGCGGGGGCGGGCAAGGTGGGGAGTGAGGCCGCGGTTCGAAGGCCCGTGAGCAGGGCTCGTTCGATGACGCCGTCGTCGGAAACTCGAACAAGCATGTAACGCTCGGCGATCGCGGGACACAGGTTCTGCGATGGCGAACTCACCTCACGACGCGCTGTTCCGCTACACGTTCGGCCAGCCCGAGCATGCCGCGCCGCTGCTGCGGTCGCTGCTGCCGCGCGAACTGACGGCGGCCTTCGACTGGTCGACGCTGACGCCGCTGTCGGGCACGCGCATCGATCGCAACCTGGGCCGGCGGCAGACCGACCTGCTGTGTTCGGTCGAATCGACCTCTGGTACGGTCTACGTCCATGTCCTGATCGAGCACAGTTCACGGGTGTCGCGGTGGATGGCCTTCCGCATGCTCGACTACTCGGTCGGGATCTGGCGCGACCTGCTGCGCCGGCAGCCGCGCCTCGAGCGGTTGCCACGGATCATCCCGGTGGTGCTGCATCACGGTCGCGAGGACTGGTGGGCGGACACCGAGTTCGCCGACCTGCTCGAGGTGGCGGGTGGGATGGGCTGGCGGCAGCCGCGCTTCTCCTACGTGGTCCGGAGCCTGCACGGCATGCAGCCGCGCGAACTCGAGGGACTGGCGTTGAGCCTGCTCGGCACGCTGACGCTGGCGGCGCTGCAATACGTGCCGAACGCCACGCTCGCCGAGATGAGGGCGACGTTCGGGCGATGGGGCGGGCTGATGCGGCGGCTGCTGCTGGCCCCTTCCGGCGAAGAGGAAATGATGGCACTATCGGAGTATGTGCTGACGACGACACGGGTCGCGCCGGACGTCCTCATCGAAGTGGTCGAGAACGAAGTGAACCGACGAGCGAGCAAGATCATGGAGACAACGGCGACGAGGTTGCGGCGTGAAGGGCGCGCGGAGGAGCGTGCGGCGTTGCTGTTACGTCAGCTGACGGCACGCTTCGGACCTCTCACGCCCGAGGTCGAAGTGCGCATCCGTTGCGCCTCGGCCGAGGAGTCTGGACGTTGGGCCTTGCGCCTGCTCGATGCCGCTCGCCTCGAAGACGTTTTCGCGCCCCGGGTCGGAGACAGCTGAAGCCCGGCTCCGCTGCTCGGCGTGCTATTGGCCGAGGATCTCGAGGGTGGCAAGCCCGGTGTGAGCTCGACGAGTCTCTCACCAGCCGGCGGTCACCGCGATCGGCCGACTGACGACGATCCCCGCGGCGTTCGCCCCGGGATCCTCGGCCAGGATCTGACCGAACAGCCGAATGCCAAGCAACTGCGTGATCGACGGCAGCGCGACGCCCCACTGTGCCGTTCCCGCCGTCGACAGCGGCGCGAACAGGAACAGCTCGGTGCTGGTCTGCAGCGCGCAGCCGGTCATGCCGAAGCCATCGAGCGGGAACGGCAACGAGCCGCCGGCCCAGGACTGATCGGACAGCCCGACCGCGAGCCAAGCGCCGGGCCGGGTCGGCAGCAGGGCGGAACCGTCGAAGTTCATCACCTGGCCGAGCCGCGCCGGCGCCAGCGGGTCGATCGCGAGCCGTGGCGGCGCA
>JAGQRA010000845.1 GCA_020425885.1 Planctomycetota bacterium
GACCCGGCGCCCGCCGTCGCTGCCGGCGCCTTCGACCTGCTCTCGTTCCTGCTGTTCCAGCACCCGGCGATGCTCGATACCGAACTCGCGGCGCTGGCCGCGTACACCGACGCGCGCGTGCGGCTGATCGCGGCGAATCGGCTGATCGCGCGGCAACGCACAGCCGAGGCCGTGGCCATCCTGCAGGAGGTGGCGCGCACCGAGCCTGACCGCATGGTCTGGTTCCAGGGCTGGGAGCTGCTGGCCACGCACACCACAGACCCCACGGCGCTGCGCGAGACGTTGCTCGCGGCGATCGCCGCCGGCCAGACACAGCTGCTGGCCCCGTTGCAGCACGTCGCCGGCGAGGACCCGCGCGTTCTCGAGCTGCTCGTGGAGACCACGCGCACGAACGGCTACGGGTTGCAGGCCGATGCGTTGTCGCCGACCTTCGTGCACCGCGTGCGTCGACGGTTGCTGGCGTTGCTCGAGGACCCGGCGACGCCGCTCGACCAGCGACAACGGTTGCTCGCCAACCTCAGCGACCGCGATGACGATTGCGGTCGCGCCGCGGTGGCCCGCTGTCTTGGCGACGCCGACGCCAGCTTGCGGCTGCAGGCCCTGCAGCGGGCGGCGTGGTGCGGCTGCGTCCCGACCGCCGCCGAGTGGCAGACCCTGCTCGCCGACCCGATCACCCAGAACGAGGCCCGCGTGCGGCGTTCGAAGTTCCCGCTTCGGGAGGATCTCGACGCGGTGCGCTTTCGCGGCGACGCCGCGATCCAGGCCTGTTGGGCCGAAGGCGATCCCGCGCGCATCGCGGAGCTGATCGAACGCTGGTTCGCCGGTGACGTGCGGGCCTTCACGGCCCTGACGATCCTGCGGGCCGACCTCCGCCACGTCGAGGAACGCGTGCGGAGCAAGCCGCCGGTCGGCCTGTTCAACAGACCGCAGTCAGGCCATGACCCGCGCCTGCAGGCGATGCTGCCGGAGTTCGCCGCCGAGCAACGCCTGCGCGCGCTCGACCCGATCTCGCTGTGCCCGCCGATGCGGCCCGCGAACTGGCAGCGCCAGGCCCTGCTGCCCATCGACGCGGGCATGCTCGCAGTCTTCCAGCGCCGGCTGCTGGCCACCGCGGACGGACCGCGCGGCGCCGCGCTGCAGGTACTGCCGTGGCTCGGCGCCGATGGGCGGCCGCTGCTCGCGACCCTCGAGCAGGTGTTGCCGAACCTGTCGGCCGAACAGTTGGTCCTGGTGCCGGCCGCGGTCTACGCCATCGCCCCCGACGCCGTCGTCCGGATCTGCGAGCCGTTGCTCGAGCACACCGATGCGAGCGTCGTGAAGGCCGTGATCGCCGGCCCCTTGCGGCGCTCGAGCACCCTGGCGACGGACGCGCCGCAGATCCGCGGCGGCGCGGCGTTCGCGCAGCGCCTCGCCGGCCTGCTGGCCGGCGCCGAGACACGACCCGGTGTGACCTGGTTCGCACTCCTCGCGGACGGCATCACGGCGTTGCCCGCGCTGCGGCAGGCGCTGCGCGAGCACCCCCGGTCGGATCTCGTCGCCCGCGGCATCGGCGACCTCGGCCCCGCCGCGGTCGCCGCCGTGCCCGAGCTGGTCGAGGCGATGGGACAGAACCGTAGCGCCGCTCTGGCCCTTGTCCAGATCCTGTCGCCCGTCGAACGCGCCGCCCTGCTGGTGCCGTTGCTGGCCACCGATCGCCATTTCCCGGCGGCCCTCGCCCTGGCCGACCTCCGCATCGATGGCGCCGAGACCCTCGCCGCGCTCGAAGCGGTGGCGAGCGGTGCGGCGGGGGACGGCACCGAGGCGGCCAAGGAGCTGCTCGTGCGCAGCGCCAGCACCTCGGAGTTCGCCGACACGCTGCGACGGCAACGCTTCGCGGATGCCTCACGCGCCCACCACGCGGTGCCGCTCGAGCACTGCTTCCGTCTGTGGCCTCGCCTGACCGCAGTCGAACGGGACTACCTCCTGACACACCTCGAAGGATCACCCGGTGTGTACCTGCCCGACGCCATCGCCGAGGCCCTGGCCGACCGTCTCGAGAGCCGTGGTTCGGACGGCACCGCGTTCCGTGCGCTGCTGTTTCGCGCCCC
>JAGQRA010000107.1 GCA_020425885.1 Planctomycetota bacterium
GGATTCTAAGGCGTCCACCGCCGCCCCGCTTGGCGGGGGTGCGGTTCGGGTCCCCCCCCCCCTCTCTCCCGTGCCGTGCCCCCCCCTTTTCGCGTGGCGGGGGGGGGGGGGGGGGGGGGGGGGGGGGCATATCCGCCTGGATCTTCTCCAGCCACCTCTGCAAGCGCTCCCGGCTTTCCTTCAGCGTTTTCACATCGCACCCGAGTGCTCTCGCAAGCCCCTTCGTCGACCTGGTGCCGGCCGCAATGTGCTGCAGGATGCGCTCCCAGTTGCTCGTCGGCATGAAGCCTTCGTCCCGGAGCCTCGAAGCCCAGTCAGTGTGCTCGACCTCAGAACTCGTTGAAGCCTCTGCAAGGCCGAGTACCTCGGTCTGATGCCTCTGCAGACGCCTAATCTCATCTACCCGCCTGCGCCTCAAGAAGGTCACCGCGAAGGCCAGGATGTCTCGAACAGCATCCATGTTCCGCGCGTGTTGGAGCGTAGTCAGGGCAAGCTCTTGCAACTGATCTTCTTGCCACTCTCTAGGCATGTCCGGCACAGTCGTTTTGAGGAGCGATTGGAGCTTCTTTGCGAGTACCGCAAAGTCCTCCGGAGCACAGCCCTCTTCAGAATTGCACTCCGCTGCCGACATGCATCTCCTCCGCAAGGGAAGCCTACCGTCCTGAAGGGATCCACCTATCCCTGAGCCTGGTAGGCCATTCAATATCAAGAACGGGCTCGATGTCAATCCGGGTGAGATGCCATCGGATCGCCTGAGGGTCTTCGCCCGGCCAACTACCGGTATCGCGGCGGTCGGTCGTTGCCGAATCTGGCGCGGACGATGGTCGAGGTCTGAGCCGACCTGCGGACCCGGGGCGTCTGATCGTCACCGCGGCACGGTGAACAGCTCCTCGGCCAATTCGCCGTCCGTGCTGACAGCGGTGCGCTGCTCGTCGTTCGCCTCGGCCCGAGCGCCATCGAAGTAGGCGGTGACCTTCTGCGGCGTCATGATGCCGCTGCGTTCGACGTAGTCACCGAAGACGTGCTCGACGCTGCCGAACCAGAGCTGCGGTCCCCGCCCACGGTAGCTCGCGGTCGCGATGCGACCGTCCTGGCCGATGCCGAAGGTCGTCTCGACGCCATCGCACCACAGCACCAGCGGCTCGACCGCGACCCCATGAACGACGGTCTTCGCGCCGGCGATCGCGACCACATTCCCGGCAGCCGCGTGGCGCAGCGCAAACAGCGGCTCGCGCAGCGCCGTGCGCCGCATCTCGCGGCGCCCTGAGGCATGCATCGGCCTGGCCTCGCCTTCGTTCAGGAAGAAGCCTACGGTCGCAGTCGCCACCTTGGCGTAGTGCCAGGACTGGTTCGATTGCGTGTAATCCTGCTCGATGCGAATGCGATCGGGGAACCCGACGAAGACGCGCCATGCCTGCGTCACCTCGCCCTTGGTCACGCTCCGTTCGAAGCGAAACGAGCGCACGGCCCGCAACCGCGCGACTCCGCCGTGGGCGGCGAGCACGCGGTCGAGCAGATCGCGCCCACGTTGCAGCGCGCCGGCGTCGGCCTTCGGGCAGGCGGTGTCGGGATCGAAGAACAACTCGGTGCGCTTCTTGAACCCCTCGCGACACGCATCGCTGGCGAAGATGTAGATGCGGCCGTCGTGGACGTGGAAGCGGTCGGGATCGCCGAGCCCGCTGAGCGGGCCCATGCGGGCGCAGCCGCCGCCGAACTGGATCTCGTAGTGCGTCGGATCGGCGCGGAACGTGGCGAGGTTGCCCTCGGTCGCGAAGCGGTAGAGGTATTGACCCTGCTGCACGGCCAGGTCCTCGCGACCGGGCTTCTCGCTGCCGTCCGCAAGCAGGACCGGGTCGAGTCCCTTCAAGGCGGGAACGGGCACCGCCGCGGTCGCGGCCTGTTGGGCCGCGGCGGGGCGGAGCAGCGAGATCGCGGCGAGCGCGACTATGGTCGTGGCAACGGAGATGGTTCGCATGATCATGTCCTCGATCGCCAGACGGATGGCACCGACGGCAATCGACATCGATTCAGGCGAGATTCTGCGCGACCGGCGAGATCGGGCAACCTACCGGCTCGGAAACCCCCCGTCCGCCGCGGGCCGATGCCGCCGCCCCGCCTCAGCGCACCAGATACTGCCGCCCCGCCCGGACCCGCTCGCGCCAATGATCGAGCAGATCCTGCATCGTCTGCTCGAACGTGAGCTCGGGCCGCCAGCCCGTGTGCGCCGTGAACTTGCTGCAATCGGGAACCTGCAGGTCGGCGTCGATCGGCCGCAGCCGCTCGGGGTCGGTGACGACCTCGATGTCGTCGCGGCTCGACAGTGACAACAGGTGCCGCAGCATGTCGCCGACCGTGCAGGTGAAGGTGCCGCCGATGTTGTAGTAGGCGCCAGCGGTCGGCTCGACGGTGACCAGCAGATGGTAGGCGCGCACCGCGTCGCGCACGTCGGCCCAGGTCCGCAGCGAGTCGAGGTTGCCGGTCCGCAGGATCGGCGCGATGCGGCCTTCCTCGATCAGCGCGATCTGCTTGGCGAAGGTCGACTCGGCGAAGACGTCGCCGCGCCGCGGCCCGGTGTGGGTGAACATCCGCGTCGTCATCACGCAGAGCCCGTAGGCCTCGGCGTAGAAGCGGCCGACGAGATCGGTGCCGACCTTGCTGATCGCATACGGCGAGGCGGGATGGAACGGCCGGTCCTCGTGGATCGGCAGCAGCTCGCGCGGCACGCGGCCGAACACCTCCGAACTGGCGCAGACGTGCACGATCGGGCGGCAGCCGTCGGTGCGGATCGCCTCGAGCAGGCTGGCAGTGCCGAGGATGTTGGTCTGCAGCGTCTCGAGCGGCGCGTCGAAGCTGGTCTTCGGGTAGCTCTGCGCCGCGAGGTGGAAGACGTAGTCCGGCCGCGCCGCGGCGATCGCCTTCTGCAACGACGGATGATCGTTGAGGTCGCCGTAGCACAGGCCGATGCGGTCGCCGTCGTTGATGCGCGGCAGCAGGTGCTCGACGTTGCTGAGGTCGTCGTTCCAGCGCAGCAGGCCCGTGATCTCCCAGTCGGTGTTGGCCAGCAGGTGATCGGCGAGATGGCTGCCGACCATGCCGGTGAAGCCGGTGATCAGCGCGCGCTTTCGGTGCGGGACGGCCGGCGAAGAGGACGCGGGCCGCGCCGCCGGATGCTCAGGACGTGGCAGCCACATAGCTCCCCTCCCGGTCACGGTCGCTGAGGATCGGATCGTCGATCGGCCAATGGAACCCCCACTCGGGATCGTTCCAGCGGATCGTGAACTGCTGTCCCGGCACGAAGTGCGTGTCCTGCTTGTACCAGTAGACCAGCGGCCCGTCGCAGGCGAGGATCGAGTTGCCGAGGCCCGGCGGCAGCAATAGCTGCACGCGGTTGTCGCCGCTGAGTTCGAACGCCTGCCAGCGATGCCAGGTCGGCGAGTCCGGACGGTTGTCGGCGATCACGGCGTAGCCGCGCCCCTGCAGCACCGACACCAGCTTGGTCGTGCGCCAATCGCCGTGCAGTCCGCGCAGCACCCGCGCGCCCGAGACCGAGATGTCGTCCTGGACGAACTCGCGCTCACCGCAGACCTCGCGGTACTTCTCGGTGTCGAACAACTCGACGTAGCGGCCGCGGTGATCCTCGAACACCTCGGGCACGATGCGCAGCACCCCGTCCAGTTCGCACGTTTCGATCCTCATGCCTCGGTGCTATCGGCGCATCCCGACCCGGGCTTGAGCCGCGGAACGGCGGCGCATGAAGAAGGCGACAAGGCCCGGTTCGGGGTGGCGGCGCCGCCGCCTCGCGGCATGCTGCCGGCGCCGGCCTCAGCCCTGCAATCCATACCCGGAGCCCAAGGAGTCGTTTGCACCTGCGCGGTCGATACCTCGTCGTTGGCGCCTGCTACCAGGCCTTCACGCTCAGCGATGGCGCGCTGCGCATGCTCGTGCTGCTGCACCTGCACGCCCGCGGCCAGACCGCCTGGGCGCTGGCGTTGATGCTGGTGCCGTACGAGATCGCCGGCGTCGTCACCAACCTGATGGGCGGCTGGCTCGGCGCCCGCTTCGGTCAGAAGCCGTCGCTGCTCGCCGGGCTGCTGCTGCAGATCGCGGCCTGCCTCATGCTCGCGGCCGATCCGGAGCTGCTGACGCTCGGCTACGTGATGTCCACGCAGGTGCTCTCGGGCATCGCCAAGGACCTCGCCAAGACCGCCGCCAAGAGCTAC
>JAGQRA010000846.1 GCA_020425885.1 Planctomycetota bacterium
AATGCAGGCCATGCCTGCTCCCCGACGTTGGCAGAGAACAGGCAGAACCCGACACCATCGCCTGTGGCGCTTCCCGTGTAAGTTGCGGGAACCTTGGTCAGGAGGTTCACGACCTCCGCATACTGCTGCCCCGCCCCGAGGAGACCCGCCTCCATCACAAGAATCGGTTTTGGGTCAAGACCCTGATCCAGGAGCATGTGGAGGGCATTGTCGCACTTGCCCTCGATATCACGAATGCCATAGGCATAGAAGTTGAATGCGAGAACGTCGAGGTTCTCGTTCGCTGCGAGGTTGTAGTGCAGAGGCGCATTCTCCCAGTATTTTGGCGTGACCGCGGTTCCAATGTCTGAGTTGACCTGCTTTATCAGGTTCAAGGTGTTCACTATCCATGTGTATTGGTGTGGATTCTCCAGATCGAAGATCGGTTCATTCATCACATCCCATAGGAGCAGTGTGCGGTACGGGTAATTGGAATTAGTGGGCGGCAACCAATGCTGAATCGGACCGGAAGTCGCAGCAGAGAGCATGTTCAGAACGAACTGCCCATGCATATCGGGGTCCAACCCACCTTCCTGAGCGATTATCACTTCGTTCCCCGGCGATCGAATCCACTTATTGTAGTTTTCGTAGTTTGGACCTCCTTCGAGGCTTCCCGAACTTGGCTCAAAGAAATCAGCGTCCCAAATCACCGGAATGACGTGAAGATCCCGCGCATAACACAAATCTAGAAAGTCCTTGAGCTTATTCTGCATATCGATCGGGTGGAAGCTATAGTAGTGAAAGGATAGCCAAACCCGAACCGTGTTGAAACCAGCGTCCTGGATGCGGGCCAACTGATTCTCTATTCCGGTTCGCTCGGGCGAAGAACCATTGAGATTGTATGCGGCCCAAGCTGCCGCAGAAGATGCGGTGTCATTGAAGCTCGGCGAACTGGGGAGACTCAACCGCGTGGTGATGTCCTGATAGGTAGGTATGAAGTCCATGCCGCAGACGTTGCGGTATTCGGCGTCGATCGGCTCCATCTGCGCAAGGCTGTACCCAACAGAGAGCATGGCGGCCACGGCAACTTTGATCGTGGGGATCAGAAACTGGACCCAGCGTGCGGGCGCCCTTCTCAGGCTCGGGACTTTGCTGGGCTTGGGCGCAAGTAAGACGTACGGACGATCACTACGACGGATCATGGTCGATTCCCCTTGGTAGGAACGTGACTCTGGGCTGCCCGCCGCAGGCCTCCTGACCTGCGCACGCGCGCCCGTGGACTCTCCGGATCCCGATCCTGCACGCCTGCACGCCTGCACGCCTGCACGCCTGCACGCAGCGACGATCGTTGCGCGGTGCAACTGGGCCGATGTCTGTGGCCCGTCTCCCTTTCCCAACAGGTGGCGCACAGAGCAACGCTCGGTGGCACAGCGTGTTCGTGCCCGCTCGCGGCGGGCGCCCCTCAGCTTGCCATCGCGCAGATGCCGCAGTCTGGCTGCCAGCTGCTGGCTGCTGGCTGCTGGCTGCTTGAGCGACGCATCAGGGACTCCACCTTCCTCGGGAACCGACTCCAGGCCCCGGGAGGTCGCCGGAACATAGCCGGCTCATCCAAACGCGCAATCCCCCCCTTTGGCCGACAAGGCCAACACCAGACCTGTGACCCGCGCCTCCCTGGGGAGGCCGGCCTCCGCCGATGGCGCTCGCAAGTGCTGGCCGCACAAGCTCTGGCCGCGAGTTCTGGTGCCAGCAGAAGTTGCCGCTGGAGATCGCGCGCGGCGGAAAAGGCTCGCGATCAGAACAGGTTGAGGATGGCGCCGCGCGTGCCGGCAAGGCCACCGGCCGAACCCGGATCGAACACGAGCCACTGCGCGAAGCCCGTGATCCCGACGAGGCCCGGGTCGACGGGCAACGGGAACTGCACCGTCCCGTAGCCGGCACCGGCGACACCGGGCGCACCACCGAGGTTGGTCCAGAACACGGCGGACGCGCCGAGGTTGACGTTGAGGTTGGCGCCGAAGGTCTGACCGCCACCCTGCAGCGGTGACACCAACAGGGCAGCCATGGCATCGCCACGGGCGTCGCCGATGCCGACCTTGAAGTCGACGTTGCCGAGGTTCGCGGGCACACCGGCCAGCATGGTCGGGCGACGACCACCGGTGCCCGGCGTGTCGAGGCCGTACTCCTGACCGCGCGGCGGAATCAGCTGCGAGCGCAGCGTCGGTCGATCGAACGGGAACTGGCCGGCCGCGACGCGCGGATCGGTCAGCGCGGTGGTGACGAAGTTGATCAGGTCGTTCGCCGCCTGGGGCGGCACCTGCAACCGCACCAGCAACGGGTCCTTGTTCTGCAGGAAGGGGCCACCGCCATTGAGGTAGAAGCCGAACACCTGCGGCACCGACTGGAAGCGGCCGTCATGCATCAGGCTGCGCCGCAGACCGACGTTGCGCAGGCTCGGCACCTTGAACTTGCCGGCGTCCTGCGGGTTGTTGGTCACGGCCTGGCGACCGATGTCCTCATTGATCGGCCGCAGGCCGACGTTGCGGAACTGCCGATCGCTGAACAGCCCGGGGGTGTGGCACAGGTTGCAGCGCCCCGGTCCCTGGAAGACGTTCCAGCCCTGCACCTGCTGCGGTGTCATCGCGTTGGGCTGGCCGTTCATGAACCGATCCCACGGCGCCTGGTCGGGGACGAGGGTGCGCTGGTAGGTTGCCAGTGCGTAGGCGATGCGCTGCGCGGTGATCGCCGGCGTGCCGAATGCCGCCTGGAACAGATCGGGGTAGGTCCTGCCGTTCTGGATCGCAGCCGCCATGTCCGGCGGCAGGTTGGTCGCCAGCGCCATCGGCCGGGCAGAGGACAGCTTGGTCACCACCTCCCCCCAGGTGCGGGCGTCGTGCGCCATCTCGTTGCCGGCCAGGATCGGGCCGAGGGCCTGGGTCTCGAGCGCGCCGCCGACCGGGATCGTCGTCTGCGAGGTCTGCGGGTCGACGAAGCTGCTGCCGGTGCGGCCGTCCCAGAACATCTCGGGGAACCAGGCGGCGGTCAGGATGCTCGGCGCGGCACGAGGTGTGACCTGCACGTCGGTGCCGAAGACCGCATCGACGAGATAGGAGTTGGAGGAGTCGCTGCGGCGGATACCCGGCGAGCCGAACTTGTCATCGGGTGAAGGAACGATGCCATCCGGCCCGGGGTGGACGGCGCGACGCAAGTCGCCACCGCCGGCAGCGAAGGTGTGGCAGGAGCCGCAGGCAACCCGGTTGTCCGCGGACATCTGCTCTTCCCAGAACAGCAACTTGCCGAGGATCGTCTTCTGCGGCGTGATCGGGTTCTGCGGCGGGACGGGGACCGGGGGCAAGCCTCCCTGGGCGGCGAGAACGGATCCGAACGAGAGCAACACAAGGGCAAGACGCATCGATTCCTCCAGTATGGGGTCGGAGTGGGGCGCTGGTAACAGCGAGGCCGCAGCAACGTCCCAGCGATGTCACCTCCCACAGCAGATCCCGAGCTTTCGGCTGCTAGCATGGCCGCGTGCCGCGATTCGCATTGTTGCCGATGTTCTTGACCTGCTTGACCGCAGCGCAGGGCGGCCCCCAGGTTGCCGATGCCACAGAGGTCGTCCGTCTGCTCGCGGAGGCCCGCGCCGGGTCCGGCAAGGACGCCAGCATCTCGCTCGCGGCGAGCGCGCGGGCGCTCGATCTGGCAAAGGCCCATGTGGATGCCGCGCCACAGCTGTTGGCGCAGGCTGCCTGCCTGCGGGGCCGCGCCCTGATCAGAAGCGTGGACTACGCCGAGGCCAGGAAGGTGCTCGATGTCAACGTCGGTTTCTGCGCCGACCACGGCCTGCAACAGGAGGGGGCCTCGAGCCACCTCGCCATCGCGAACCTCGAACTCCGCTGCGGGCGGATCGGCTATGCGAAACAGCATGCCGAATACGGGATGGCTCACTTCGGCAGCGAGGTCCCCCCGATCGAGAAGGCCGAAGGCCGGTTCGTCCTCGGCGCATGTTCGCTGCTTCTGGGAGCAGCGGCCGAAGCCGTTGCCCAGCTCTTCGAGGCACTGGAACTTGCCGAGCAGCACGAGATGCACGCGCTGTGTGCCGAGGCCCATCTCCTGCTCGCCTCCATGTGCTTGCTGCAGGAAGTCCGCGAACCCTGCGAACACCACATCGCCATCGCCGACGACATCATCAGGATCCACGAACTCGAGCTGCTGCGGGGGCAGTCCATGATCCTCTCGTCGTTGTTGAACCTCTCCACCGTGCCGGCGGGCGAACTCGAGGCGTCGCTGCACGAGGCCCGAACCCTGGGGACGCGGCTCGGCAATCCGCTGCTGTGCGCGGACGCGCTGCGAACCCTTGGTCACGTCGCGAGAGCCGTCGAGAAGGATCCCGCCAAGGGGATCGAGCTCTATCGCCAGGCGTTCGCGCTCGTGGAGGACGCGGGCGACCTCACCCGGAAGGCCTACCTCGTCTGCAACATCGCCGAGACGATCCGGAGGACGGGCGACGCCAAGGGGGCCCTGGCGGAGCTGGCGGAACACGACGATCTGCTGGCAGCCGTGGACTTCGCCGACCTCCGCATCGCCCAGCACCGTGTCCGCTGTCAAGCCCACGCCAGCCTCGGCGAGTACGAAGCGGCGCACGCCTCGGCATGGATCGTGGCCGACACCGAGCGCTGGTTGCATGCCAACGAGTCGACGGCGATGGCCGTAAGGTGGAGCCTCGAACGCGAGCATGGCGAACGTGAACTCGCATCCCGGAAGACGATCGAGACCTGGGCCGGCATCGCGATCGCGGTCTCCCTGTTCGCGACCATGCTGCTGCTGTTGCATGCCTTCTCCCGCCGCGCGGCCAGAAGGCAGCAGGAACTCAACCAGAAGCTCGAGACGGCGATGTCCCAGGTCAAGCAGCTGCGCGGCATGATGCCGATCTGCAGCGGCTGCAAGTCGGTGCGTGACGACGCAGGCTACTGGCGCGACATCGAGAGCTACGTGCGCGAACACACCGACGCGTCGTTCTCACACGGGCTGTGCCCGACTTGCGCCGAGAGGCTCTACCCGGACCTGATGCCCGGCATCCGCGGCGACGAGCCGACGCCAGGCGAGCACGAGCCCGCCGACGGCGATGCTCGAGATGCCGGGAAGTAACCCGCACCGGCTCGTCGCCGAGGCTCCCTTCGCTGCCGAAATCACTTGGGAACAGCGCCGGCAACCGGCACGTCGCCTTGCGCGGCGATGCGTTCTTCGGCGCCAGCGACCACGCCCCTCTCCCCGGATTCGCCGCGCTCTTCGCGCTTTCGCACCACCGCCGCGGACGCCTGCATCGCCTTGGCCAGGTCGCGATACTCGCTGGTCAGGTCGACCGACCGACAACGCCGGTAGCAGCGCCTGGCCGCAGCCGAGTGCCCGGCGCGACGCAGCACGTTGCCGAGTCCGAGCCATGCCGCGGTATCCCACGGGTCGTTGCGCACCAGTCGCCGGAACGTCGCCGCCGCCGCCTCGTAGCTGCCGCGCAGGTACTGCTGCATACCTTCGCCGTAGATCTCGGCGCGTCGCTTCGCCACGCCCGACCATCGCCGCCGCCATTGCGAGACGCCGAGCGCCACCACCGTAGTCAATGCCGTGGCCTGCATCACGATCATGGCCCAATGGAAGCCGGCCCCGGTGTCGGCAAACACGTAGCGGGCGACCACCGCCCAGTCGGCCGCCCCCCACAGCACCGCCATCGCCGTACCCCCGAGCCACCATCGGCCGCTGCGCAGATAGAACCAGGCCGCGACCTGACCGGCGATGAACAGGGCGAGGTTTGGCAGGAACGACTCCAGGAACACGGCCAAGAGGCTACGCTCCGCACCCCCGAGATGCTGCTCCGAGAACGCGGCCTGTATCTGTTGTTCACGCCGAACCTCTGTGCCGGTGATCCGTGGCACACCCTCGCCGCGGCGTTGGCCGCCGGCGTCGACCTGGTGCAATGGCGCGATCCAGCGGGTCGGCACGACGGCTTCGACCGCTGTCTCGACCTCTGCCGGGCAGCCGCGGTGCCGTTGATCGTCAACGACGACGTCGAACTCGCGATCCGCAGCGACACGGCCGGCGCCCACGTCGGCCAGGACGACTTGGCGGCAGGCGCGGCCCGCAGACTGCTCGGCGCCCGCCTCCTCGGCGTCAGCACACATGATGCCGGACAGATCCGACGGGCGCTCGCCGACGGCGCCGACTACCTCGGCTTCGGCCCTTGCTATGCGACCGCGACCAAGGGCTATGCCAGCGGCCAGCCCGCTGCCGACATCGCCGCCGCCGTGAAGCAGGCCGGCGCGGTGCCGGTGTTCGCCATCGGCGGCATCACGCCGACCAACCTGCCGCAGCTGCTTGGCCTCGGCATCGAGCGCATCGCCGTCAGCAGCGCCATCCTGGCCAGCGACGACCCGGCCGCGACCACCGCCGAGTTCAGACGGCTGCTGGACCCGCTCAGGTGATCAGCATCGCATCGCCGAACGAGAAGAACCGGTACTCGCGCCGCACCGCGTCGGCGTAGATTCGCAACACCTCGTCGTGACCGGCGAACGCCGCGACCAGCATCAGCAACGTCGAGCGCGGCAGGTGGAAGTTCGTCAGCAGGGCGTCGACGACCCGGAACGTCACGCCCGGATAGAGAAACAGCGCCGACTCCCCGCGGCCCGGTGACAC
>JAGQRA010000108.1 GCA_020425885.1 Planctomycetota bacterium
CCACCACGCCCGTCGAACCGGTCCCTTTTTTCCGGGAACCCGGGCGCCTACACCTCGAACCATGGCGCCATCCGCAGCACCGCGGACAGCCGGAGCCGCGTCCCCTGGAAACCGCTTGATCGAGATCTCGAACGTCACCATCGCCGCCGCCCGCGACGGGGACCAGGCCGCCTGCCGTGAGATCGTCGAGCTCATGCACCGGCCGATCATCGCCACGATCTTCCGCTTCCTCGGACCGGGCTTCCGCAAGGACATCGAGGACATCGCCCAGGACGTGTTCCTCAAGATCTTCCGCGCCATCGACCGCTTCGACCCCGAACGCGCGAAGTTCACGACCTGGACCTACACCTTCGTCCGCAACCACTGCTTCGACGTGCTGAAGAAGCGGCGGCTCAGGACCTCGAGCCTGCACGCCGTCCGCGACGACGAGTCCGACCGCGACTTCGCCGACGACCGCGAGCTGCTGCCGGTGCACAGCTCCGAGAACGAGGAGCTCGGTCGCCGCATCGGCGAGGCGCTGCAGACCCTGGGCGAGGACCAACGCATGGTCTTCATCCTGCGCGAATACGAGGGACTCGACTATCGCGAGATCGCCGGCGTCACCGGCGTCAACGAGGGCACCGTCAAGTCGCGGCTGTTCCGCGCCAAGGAGGCGCTGCGCCAGCAGCTCGAACCGTACCTGAAGGCGGGCGCATGAACGATCCGATCGACCTGCGCGAGTTCGACGAGGCCGCCGGCACCTGGCAGGGCCGGGCGTTTCCGAGCGAGAGCGAGTGGCTCGAACTCGGGTCGTCGCCGGCGCCGCTACCGGCCCGCGATCACGACCCGCACGACCCGATCGAGCCCGACTTCGTCGCACGGGTGATGGCGGCGCTGTCCGACCCGACGCCCGAGCAGCTCGCGACCTTCGCACCGCCGCCGCCATCACCCGACTTCGTCGCCCGCACCGCGAGTGCGCTGCAGCACGACCGCCGTGAGCGCTGGCGTGAGCTGATGGCGCGCTACGTCGCCCCCGATCCGTCGCCGGCCTTCGTCGCCCGCACCCTGCGCGCGCTGCGCGAGAGCCGCGAGGACGCGATGCAAGGCCACCGCCGCCGGTCGGCGGTTCGCGCCTGGATCATGCCGTTGCTGGCCGCCGCCGCGGTGCTGATCGTCTTCGTGTCGACACAGCGCGAGGTCGCGCCGCCGATCGAGATGCGCGCCGTCGAAGCGACGCCGGCAGCCTTCGGCCCGGCCGACGCCGCCTCGCCGCTGCCGGCCCT
This sequence comes from Planctomycetota bacterium, assembly GCA_020425885.1. The sequence continues at coordinate 1,263 of JAGQRA010000108.1, forward strand.
GCTCATGGTCCTCGATCGGCGCACCGACCCGACGGCTTTGCCCGATTGCGGAGCCTGTGGCATCTGGCTGCTGCTGCAACAGGAACAGCAACCGCAGGATCAGGAGAAGGGGCGATGAGCAGCCTGTTCCCGCCCGTCGCCAACACGCCCTTGCGCACGCTGCTGATGGCGGCGCTGTCCTGGCTCGGTCTTGCCCAGTGTGTCAGCGCCCAGCGTCGCCCGACGGACGGCGCGATCGATCGGGCCGCGATCGAGGCGGTGCTGCAGCGGCTCGACGCCGCCTTCGCCAGGTCGGATCTCGACGGCTACCTGGCCATGTTCGAGCCGGACCACGCCGGCACGCACGCATTGCTCGGCCGGCGCCTGCAGCGGGTGTTCGGCAGCGGTCA
>JAGQRA010000847.1 GCA_020425885.1 Planctomycetota bacterium
TCGCACGGCGTCGTGGCGCTGTAGTCGAGGTAGACGGGGGACTTCATCGGGTGTTCTCCAAGGTGGCCGGGTCGTGGGCGTTGGCCGGCAGACAGCACAGTTCGTCGAGGCTGATGCCCGCGAACAGATCGCCGATGCGCTGATGGACGAGGCGCATCGGGTTCTTGCTCGGGCAGATGCCGATCAGCGAACATTCGTGACCATTGCTTTCGGCTTCGCCCGAGGGTGCGGCCGGCGCCCGTGAGCTGCCGTTCGCGCCGGGGGCGACGTCGTTGATGCAGTCGACGAGGACGAACTTGCCCTCGACGACTTCGAGGATCTCCTGCAGCGAGATCTCGCCCGGCGAACGCGCCAGCCGGTAACCGCCGCGCAGGCCGCGCACCGAATCGAGCAGGCCCTGGCGGGCGAAGTCCTTGAGCAGGTTGGCGACGACCGACTTGTTGAGCCCGCACAGGCGCGCGATCTCCTGGGCGCTGACGACGGTGCTCTCGGCGGCGCCGCCAGGGAAGACTCCCTGACGTGCGATCGCTCCGAGCAGGAACACCGCGTAGTCGGCTTTCTTGGATATGCGCAGCATCGGGCGGCCAGCAAACTAGACCCGGTTTGGGGCTCTTTCAACCATCGGCAGAGAAAAGGCCCCGGATCGTGGCGGATTCCAATCGCGTCCCGAATGTGGCAGGCTGCGGTCCATGAGTCTGGACGCCGTGACCTCGGAGATCCTTGCCATGGGGCCGTTTGCGCGCGAGCAGGCGCCCTATGGACTGGTCCGGGTCGACGGCGCCGACGCTATCGACTATCTGCAGCGGCTGTGTTCGCAGGACATCGACGGGCTCGAACCGGGGCAGCTGGCGCCCGCGGCCTTCCTCGACGCGAAGGGCAAGGTCGTCGTCACCTGCCTCGCCTTCCGTCACGACCAGACGATCTGGCTCGAGCTGCAGGCCCACCAGCAACCGACGCTGCTCGAGCTGCTCGATCGTTATCACTTCAGCGAACGGGTGACGTTCGCGGCCGCGAATGCAGGCCGGTGTCATGAAGTCGTGCAGGCGGCGGGCGGCAAGGCCGGTTGGCGCGGTGAGATCGCCGGCGACGCCGTCGTCGTCCAGTGTGACCGGCGCGGCGTGAACTTCGTCCGCCGTCATGGCGCTACCGTCGACGCCGGCGCGGCGCAGCCGTTGTCTGATGACCTGGCCGAGTGTCTGCGCATGGCCGCCGGGTTCGTGCGCGTCGGTGTCGACACCGAGCCATCGACGCTCGCGCTCGAGGCCGATCTCGACGATCACTGCTCGACGACGAAGGGCTGCTACACGGGGCAGGAAGTCGTGGCCCGGATCCACACCTATGGTCACACCAATCGCCGGCTGTGCTTCCTGCAGCTCAACGGCGGCCCGCCGATCACGGCACCGGCGACCCTACTCGAGCCCGACGAGGGAGTTGCCGTCGGCCGCGTCATGCATGCGGTGCAGGTGCCCGGCAGGGAGCTACGCTACGGCCTCGGCTACCTGCCCCCCGACTTCCAGGCGCCTGGAAGCAGGCTGATCGTGGCCGAGAACGGCGAGGCCGTCGTCGTCTGGTAGCCAACCCGGGAACTGATGTCTCGAGTGGGGAACCCCTGTCACGGCAGGAGGGCTGAGACCGGCTGCCCCACTCAGGACATCAGTTCGGTTTACTTGCCGGCGTAGGCAAACAGCAGATAGCAACGCCCGTCGCCGGCCGAGACCGCGAACTCGGTGTCGCCACCGGCCGTCGCCATGGCGAAGGCGGCATCGCCGGTGACGGTGATGGTTTCCGCGCCAGCGTGCACGGTGGCGTCGGCTTCGGCGCGGACGAAGACGAGCAGTTCCTCGTGGGGCGGACGTTCGGGGATGTCGCGGACGGCGAGGGGTTGCCCGGGGCCGAGCACGACCTCGTCGACGGTCAGGGTCGCGGCTTTGTAGTCGACCGCGAACACCCTCTCGACCAGGTGCGGGCCGGCCCTGAGTCGCGTCATGCGACGCGGCGGCAGCGACTCGGGCGAGGTCGGGAAGGTCTCGGCCTGACGCCATTCCCCGGTCGCCGGATCGAAGGCCTTGCCGCTGCCGGCCAGCGGCAGCAGCGGACTCTGACTCAGCGCCGCGCGCGCCTCGGCCGCGGGCTTCGCCGTCGGTTGCCGGGCGCCGACGAGCAGCAACTCGCCATTGCCGTTCATGGCCGAGAACTCCGAGTCCGGTGGCAGGAAGACTGCCATCGGGCGTCCGGCGAAGGCGGTCGTGCGGGCGCCGCGCGCCGGCCAGGCAGTCGAGCCGGCCGCCAGATCGAAGGTGCCGTCGAGCAGGATGACGGCGGTCTCGACTTCGCCGGTGCGGAGTCGCGGCTCCATGGCCGGGCGCCAGAGCTGGACGTGGCTGAGCCAACGCATGCCGGCCGCGGTCGCAGTTCGGGTTCCTCGGGCCTCGGTCCAGACCAGTTCGCTCGTCGGGGTCACCGCTTCACTGCCCCGGTCTCGCCGTTGCCCCATTCGATGGCGGCGTCGGTCATGATCTGCTGTGTCATCTCCTGCATGCGCAGCTCACGCAGGCGTTGCACGAGCACGTCATCACTCGGTTCGGGTTCGATCTCCAGGACCTTGACCAGGTAGCAACCATCCTTGGCGCGGACCGGGCCGAGCAGGCTACCGTCGCCGGCATCGAACGCCACCGCCAGCACCGGCTCGGGCAGCAGCTGGTTGCGGCGATGCAGCCAGCCCATGTCGCCGCCGAGTTCCTTGCCGCGCGGGTCGTCGGTCTCGATGCGGGCCACGACGTCGAAGCGCTCGATCTCGAGGCGTTCGCGCACTCGCCGTAACGACTCGGCCGCGCTGTCGAAGTCGTGGGGGACGAGCGCATTGGGCTCGTCGATGGCGCGGCGGTAGATGACCCCGAGACGTCGGCGGGCACCGACGAGTTCGCATGTGGCCGGTCGATCGGCCTCGAGTTCTGCCCGCAGCTTGGCGTCGGGGTAGCGGATGTCCGCCAGCCGCTCCTGCAGCAGCTTGGCGCGGAACACGCGCGACTGCACCAGGGACGCGACGGTCATGCCCTGGGTCTGGAGCAGCTGGTCGAAGGACAGGCCGCGGAACCTCGGATTGCCGACGGCCTCCTGGCGTCGAAGCGCCACGGCCGCATCGAGCTGGGCCTGGTCGAGTTCGATGTCGTGCTGCTGGGCCAGGTGCTCGATCGAGGTCAGGTAGATGACCTTGCGTACGAAGCTGTCGCGATCGTCGTCCTCGCTGGTGCGCAGGATCAGCGAGCCGAGCTCGGTCATCGAGATCTCGCGGCCATCGACGCGGGCCGCGGTGCCGGTCGGCAGCAGCTCCGGATCGGTGACGATGGTGGCCTTCTTGCGCCGTTCGGCGATCCAGAGGCGGAGCATCTCGCCGCTCACCGCCTCGTCGGCCGGGAGGTCGAGCGCGTGGCGGACGAGCCGCTCCTGCGCCAGCTGGACGGCGAGGTCGCGCAGCAGCTCGGGCTCGGTCGAATTGCGCATCGCCGGGAAGTCGCGCGGATCACGGCCGGCGGCCCGCAGCTGCTGTTGCAGTTGCTCCCAGAAGCGCCGCACCTCGGCCTCGCTCGGCATCAGCTCGAGGTTCTCGGCCTGCATCCGCGTCAGCGTCGAGTCGACGAGCACCTCGCACAGGTTGCGCCCGAGTTCGTCGCGCCGCAGCTGGAAGGCCATCTCGACGGCGACGTCGGTGCGGGTCACCGCCGCCGGGCGACCGTCGAGCCGGTAGCGGGCCAGGACCTCACCGGGATCCTGCATGATGAACGCGACTGCAACTGTGGCTAGCAGACTCATGGGTCCGGCACCTTATCGTCGGTGATGGTCGACGGGGAGAGCGAGACCGCATCGGCGATCGCCTGCGGCGGCAGTCCGTCCGGGCCGGGGATCTCGCCGGGAGGTCGGTGGCGGAACCGCCGGCTCTGCCAGAACCACTGCTCCGGCGTCTCGGCGATGGCCCGGCTCAGTCCGGCGTTGATGCGCGTGGTGATGGCGACGAGGTCGTGTTCGCGGTCGCCCGTGGGCGGGCTGCTGATGACGTCGTGAACGCGCAGCCGGTAGCGCATGCAGCCGGTGCGGTGCGTCGTGACGACGACGATCGGGGCGCCGGTCATGAGGTGCAGCAACGCCGGCGTCGCCACCGTGCGGGCCGGCGTGCCGAGGAACGGCGCCACGACCGAGCTGTGCTTGCCGCCGCCGTCGCAGAGCAGGCCGATGGCGCCGCGCTCGGCCAGGACCTTCTTCAGCGTCCACATCACGCGCTTGCGGGCGACGACGTTCTGTCCGGTGCGGGTGCGGAGCCTGGCGATGAGTCCGTCCAGCGCCGGGATCGGGCTGGGCCTGAATACCGAGGTCAGCGGCAGGTCGCGCAGGCCGGCGCCGACACCGGACACGTCCCAGACGCCGATGTGTCCGGTGGCGCAGATCATGCCTTTGCCCCGGGCGAACACCTCGGCGATGCGTCCGTATTCACCGAGGTCGATGTGGCGTTCGAGGTTGGCCTTGTCGATGCGACGCATCAGGCAGAAGTCGGCGACCAGCCGCGCGATGTGCTGCGACCAGCGCCACAGGTGCCGCCGCGGTCTGGTCGGTCCGAGCGGTGAGCCGGCCCGGAAGGCGATCGCGGTGTTGCGCCAATAGCCCTTGCTGCGACCGCCGCGCAGATCGTGGCAGCGCCAGTACAGGTACCACGGCACCGCCAGCAGGTCGCTGATCAGGTAGGCGAAGCGCGGCGGCAGGGCGCCGATCAACCAGATCGCGGCGCCGAGCACGGCGACGGCCGGGCGATGCCAGAAGGCGCTCCTGCGCTCGCGCGAACGCGCCCTGGAGCGGGTCGAGCTCATGCGGCGCCGGCTTCGGTCCGGGTCTGCGGTTCGGGCTGGGGCTTCGGCAAGCGCACCATCGAAAGGAAGAGCAGCCCCAGGAGCAACTGCGGACTCTGGCTCAGCAACGCGGCCCGGGCATCGAAGGCGTCGCGCACCAGGGCGTAGATCACGGCGCCGAACACCGACAGCTTCATGGTGATGCCGTAGAGGCCGAAGTACTCGCCGATCCGATCGGCCGGCGCCAGCAGCAGGACGATCTTGCGCCCCGCACTCCAGGTGCCGGTCAGGCCGAACGAGCCGAGCACGACCAGGGTCAGCAGGTAGCCGAGCGGGCTCATGCCGGCGAACAGGGCGCCGCCGCCGAGCGCGCCGAGCAGGGCCAGCGCGCTGCAGAGCATGACCGCGAGCGGTGCCCGGTCGGTCCAGCGCCCGATCGAGAGCCCGAACACGAGCGCGAGCCCGTTGAGGCAGAGGCCGCAGATCATGACCATCGTGGTCAGGCCGGCATCGCCGTTCAGCTCGAACCACAGCAGTTCGAGCCCACCATGCTCCGCCGCCGCGGCGAACGTCGACCTGGTCAGCTCGGCGAAGAACAGGATGGCGGTGTTGAGGACGTCGGCGATGCAGAAGTTGGCCAGCAGGAACCAGAACAGGGCACGGTGACGCGGCAGCTCGCGAAGCGTGTTGCGCAGCGAGGCGTAGGCCTTGCGCACCGCGACGCCGGTGTCGCCAACCGGGCGCGGCCTGCGGTCCTTGACCAGCAGCATGCAGGGCAGCGCGAAGACCAGGAACATCGCCGCCGCGATGGCGAACTTGGTGGTCGGTTCGACGGGCAGGGGCAGCAGGGTCACCAGCACCAGGATGGTGCCGGCGTAGCCGACGCCGACCCCGAGGGCGCTGATCCGGCCGCTGCGCGCCGGCTCTGCCACCGAGGGCAGCAACGCGTTGTAGAACAGCAGGGCGACGTTGAACGTGACGTTGGCGATGAAGAAGCAGCCGAGCATCAGCATCGGGCCGGGACCGAGGCCGCAGCAGGCCAGCGCGGCGATGCAGCCCAGGGTCGCGATCGTCAGATAGCGCCGTGTGCGCATCGTCTGGTCGGACAGGGCTCCGAGCATCGGCACCAACAGCGCCGCCAGCACCATCGATGCGAAGTTGGTGATGCTGTAGCCGGTGACCGAGCCGTGGTGCTCCTTGATGTAGGGCGTCAGCAGGAACGTCAGGGTCGCGCTGTAGACCGTGTTGGCGAGGTCGTAGGCGACCCACGACGACGTCCGCAGCGCGCGGCCCCTGGTCGGCCCGAGCAGATCGCTCACTTCAGGTCACCTCGATCATCGCGGCATGATCCACACGGTGCACCGGTCACGCCACTGCGGAAAGCGAAGTGGAATGCCGAACCCGCTCCACTGCACCGGACCTGGAGTGGAAGAACGAAGCGGGTTCGATTCTCCAGACGAACGCCGCCGCGGCGCCGGATGCCGGCGCTCGTCGTCGACGCGGGGCCGCGTTGCGTTCTCTGTCAGAGCCCGAACACGGCGCGGCAGGGTTGACTGACGGCGCCGAGGCCGTTGGGCGAGGAGGTGTCGGGGATGAAGGCCTGCGCGAAGTAGGACTGGTTGACCAGTTGGGTCGCGACCGGAATCGTGAAGCCGAACAGGAGCTGACCGGTGCCGTTCGGCAACACCGCCAGGGTGGCGTCGTCGGCGACCTGCAGCGAACACCCGACGAGACCGAATCCCGACAGGTCGAACGGCAGCGGCCCGCCGGTCCAGCTCGTGGCCGAGAAGCCCTGGACGACGAGCGCGAGGGTCGTCCCCGTCGGCGCGGCGGTGATCTCCATGTCGAGGTTCGTGCCCAACGTCGGCGTCGTGCCGGTGATGGTCGAGATGCCGTTGGAGTGGGGGCAGCCGGTGCCGAATGCGCCGAAGAACGCGGTCGTGTCACCGCCGAACTCCCACGTCTCGTCGCTGAACTGGGCGCCGACGCCGCCGAAGGTCACGGTCACGTCGCGCGCCGGGTCGAAGGCCACGTACATCTCGGTCGAGTTGGCCGAGCCGGGACCGGCGAGGACGAGTTCCCAGCTGCTTCCGGTGTACTCGTAGGTCTGGGTGTTGTAGGCCGAGCCGTCCCAGCCGCCGTAGAACAGCACGCGCTTGCGGGTCGAGTCGTAGGCGGCGGCGCAACGGTAGCGCGGGCTCGGTCCCGTGGTCGGGACCTGGACCCAGTCGGTGCCGCGGTACTCCCAGGTATCACCGAGCAGCGTCGAGGTGTCGTAGTCGTAGCCGCCGAACAGCACGGTGGTGGCGACATCGGCGTCGAATTCGAGCACCATGTCCTCGCGCTTGGGCGGTTGCGTCGCGGTCACGCGTTCGGCCCAGTCGGTGCCGTCGAACTCCCAGGTGTCATTGACGTCGCCGAGCGTGGCCCGGCCGCCGAACAGCACGACCCGGTTGCGGACCGAGTCGAACACCATGCCGTAGCGGAACCGTCGCGAAGGGGCGTGGGTCGTGGTCAGCTGCGACCAGGCGGTGCCGCTCCATGCCCAGGTATCATTGGCGAGGCCGTTGATGCCCGGGGAGCGCCCGCCGAACGTGATCAACCGGCCGTTGAACGTGTCGCGCACGAGTTGGTGACCCCAGCGGGCCGGCGCCGGGGCGTTGAGCTGCGTCCAGATCCCGCCGCCGTAGACCCAGGTCTCGGCGACGATCTGGCCGGGACTGGAGATCGTCCCGCCGTTGAGCACGACGCGGTTCGAACCGATGTCGAACTCCATCGCGCCGGCGCGGCGAGCGCTCGGGGCGATGGCGGGCGTGCGCTGGCTCCAGCTCTGTGCTGGCAGGAGGCTTGCTGCAAACGCGATGGTGAACAGTGCGGCGGGCGGAGAGATTCGCATCATGGAGAGGATAGTGTCCGAGTGGGGCGAGGCCAGGGCCGCCTCGACAGCCTACAAGCAAGCTGGTGCAGAGGGGGCGGCGTACCGCAGAATAGCGTCGATGGAGCAACCGACGATCCGTGTCACGGTGCGCTGTTTCGCCGCGGTGCGAGAGGCCCTTGGTACCGACAGCGTGGCCTGCGAGGTCGCGGCCGGAACGACCGTCGGCGAGCTGCTCGGCACGCTGGCCAGGGACCACGCCGGGTTGTCGCGGCTGGCGCTCGCCTTCGCGGTCAATCAGGATTACGCGCGAGCGGAGACCGTGTTGCGCGATGCCGACGAGGTCGCCTTCATCCCGCCGATCAGCGGCGGTGCCGCGGCCCTGTATCGCTTCGACCTCACGCGCGCGGAGATCGATCCTCGTGCCCTCGAGGTCGAATGTCGAACCGATGCCGATGGCGCGGTCGTCACGTTCTCCGGCGTGACGCGCAACCACAACGACGGCGCCGAAGTCCGTCTGCTGCGCTACGAGGCCTACGCGGAGATGGCGCAGAAGGTGATGTGCGGGATCTTCGAGGAGGCGATCAAGCGCTTCCCGATCACGCGCGCCAGGGTCGTGCATCGGCTCGGCGAGGTCCCGGTAGGAGCTGCGTCGGTGGTGGTCGTCGTGGCCTCGCCACATCGCGGCCCGGCCTTCGACGCCTGCCGGTTCCTGATGGATCGTCTCAAGAACGAGGTCCCGATCTGGAAGCAGGAACTGCTCGCCGACGATGGCGGCGAGCGCTGGATCGGGGAATTGCCGCGGCCGAGATGATGGCCGCGGCGCCGGCGCTCGAAGACGATCCGCGTCAGCTGCCGAGCACGAGGTCGACGGCGTTGGTCAGTCCGAACGAGGACGAGCCGAGCATCACGCCCTGGGCGTGGATCGGCAGTCCGGCGAAGGCGGTGTTGTTGGGTATGGAGTAGGTCCACTGCACGTAGACCGTCGAGGTCTGCAGCGGCAGCAGCATGATCATCGGTGAGGCGGTGTCGACGAGGATCGTGTAACCCTGGAACGGCGCCGTGCCCGCGCCGAGGAAGCCGTAGACGATCACCGAGGAGAATGGCGTGCCGGTGGTGATGGCGGTCATCACCGGACTGGAACCGAGCCGCGGCAGGGTGCTGATGAGGTTGGCGTTGAGGTTGCCGGCGCCGGAACGTTGCACCGCGCTGGCCAGGGGACCGGCCGGCTGCGCGAGCTGCGGGCGGTAGTGCTGCAATGTGCAGCGCATGCGCCGGGCCTGCTCGGCGGTGAAGCCCTGCATGCAGGAGTCGTCGGTGTAGTCGAGGTAGTTGCGGATCGGGTCCGCCGAGCCGCAGCTCACCGAGCTCGTCGGACAACCGTAGCGCGGCTGCGATTCGGCCGCGGTGTCGCAGATGCGGTCGCCGGCGGTGTAGCAGGAGCCACCGGCGCAGCCGCCTTCGAAGGTGTGGAACAGGCCGAGGAAGTGGCCGACCTCGTGGGTCGCCGTGCGACCGAGGTGGTAGGGCGCGCCGCCGAGACCCGGACGGCCGAAGGCCGAGTAGTTGCAGACGACGCGATCGGCGCTGGTGCCGAGCACGCTGCCGCCCTGCGGCAGGTCGGGGACGTAGCCGAGGTAGCCCGACGCCGTGTTGGTGTAGATGTTGAGGTAGCGCGACGTGTCCCAGGCGGTCGAACCGTAGTAGTTGCCCGAGTCGTTGAACCAGTTGTTGTTCGTGTAGTGCACGATGCCGGTGGTCGGCTGCCCGTTGGGATCGGTCGTCGCCAGATGGAACTCGATCTGGGTGTCGGTGCCGTTGGCGCCGGCGGTGCCGGAGACGGCGCGGAAGTCCTCGTTGAGGACCGTGATCTGGCTCTGCACCAACGCCGTGCTGAGGTTGCCGGTGCCGCTGCTCGATTGGATGACGTGCACGACGACGGGGATCTGCAGCAGCGAGGTCGGGGCGTAGGCCGAGCTCGGGTTGGTCTGGTAGTAGTCGCAGTCCGGGTGATCGATGCCGCCGCCGATCGGGTTCTGCGCCAGCACGGTGCCGCAGCGCTGCAGCGTCGGATGTTGGGCCGGAATGGCGACGGCGAGCAGAGCGGCGCCGAAGGCGATGCGGCCGAGGTGGTCGAGGCGAGGTGTGAGGCTCATGGTGGCGAGTCGGGGCAGGGGCTGACAGAAGTCTGCCGCTGCGCCTCGCGGACGCAACCCCGTGAGTCCTCTCGCTGGGCTGACCCTGCGAGTGGTTAGTTCGCAGATGGTCCACGACAACGCTTCGAAGGCGATGATAGCATGCCTCGCCCCTCGCCAGGCCTTGCCCCGCTGCCCGGGTCCCGGGATGGCACGGGCAGCAACGGCCGGTCCAGCCCGCTCTGCATCCCACGAACAGAACAACGCGCCCGTGGCCAATCTCGTCCAAGCCAAGTCCTGGTGCGACAGCGCCCGCAAGATCCTGAGTCTCGCGTCGACGGTCGGCACCGACCGCCACCGCATGGGCAAGCGGGGCGACGAGGTCTACAAGCTGCTGAAGCAGATGCGGAAGGATGTCCGCATGACCGATCCGCAGCACGCCGATCATGACGCGTTCCTGGCCGACTACCGACGGTTGGGTGCTCGCTTCGAGGATCTGACGCAGGAGGCCGATCGGATCAGCAAGGACGCCAGCAAGACCAAGGACCAGCGCAAGGACATGGTCCTCGACATCTCCAAGGAGCTCTCGATCCTCAAGAACGAGATCCGGCTGGCGCTCGACCCGACCAACCAGAAAGCGCGCACCAAGATCGGGAGCAAGCAGGTCGCCTCGACCGCGGAGACCGAGCAGCGCCGGGTCGAGTACGAGCGGCGCCTGGCGGCGACCAAGGCCTCGCTGTTCGACCTCTCGGCGCAGAACACCGTGGCCGGCGGGTACGTGAAGGCCAACGTCTACGATGCCGACATGCGGGGGCTGATCGCGGCCGCCGAGGTCCATGGCGGCGCCGCCGAGTACGTCGAGGCCATCGGCAAGCTCGACGAGGCCGACCAGGACTACCGCGCCAAGTCGGCCGCGGCGGCCAAGGACCGCGCCATCGCGCAGGCAGCGGCCCGGTTCGAGCCGGTCTACACCGACAAGGTCAAGCGCGTCGGAGCCGCGATCACGCAGCTGGAGGGCATGCCCGGGACCGGGGCGCAGGTGGCGAAGCTGCGCCAGCTGCTGACCGCCGCCGACGCCGTCCTGCAGTCCACCGAGGACTACAAGAAGGCCTACGGCAAACTGAAGGGACTGGCCTCGACCCTCGCCGCCGGCATCGCCGCGTCGCAGGGCTTCGCAGAGGCGGCCGGCGATGCGGCGTTCCAGCGCGACCTGAAGGCGGCCGAGGCCGCGCTGAGCGAGTATCGGCGGATCGCCGATCTCGCCGATCCGAAGAACATCGCAACCTGGCGATCGACGATCGACGCCGCGTTGTCGACGCTCGACCCCAATCCACCAGGCCAGCCCGACCTGGCGCAGGCGAAGCTGAGCATGGCTACGGTGAAGGCCGCGATCGAGGGCAAGCTCGCCACCGAGAAGACCGCCAGGGATGCCTGCGCGGAACTGGGCGAGGAGAACAACCTGCTCGTCGGCGAGGTCCGCGAGTATGCCCCGCTCGACATCTACAATCCGTTGCTGGTGCGATGGCGGGCCGCGACCGCGAAGTTCGGTGCCCAGTTCTACAGCGATGCCAAGGACGAGCTGACCGCGCTGCGCGCCGATCTCTCCAGGGTCGTCGCGGAGCGCAAGCCGGGCTACGAGGCCTGGAAGCAGGCCGAGCAGGAGTTCGAGCGCGACTACCTGGAGTTGGTCGCGACGGCGCGGCACGGCGACAACGGTATGGAGCAGGTCGCCGATCGGGCGCGGGCGCTGCACGAGATGTTCCTGAAGGCGCAGAGCGTGACCGCGCGCCGCGAGCACAACTACTCCTCGGCGACGACCGCGGTGGCCGGCGTCGTCGCCGCCATCAAGGGCGAGATCGCACCGGCGCAGAAGCGGATCGCCGATCTCGAACCCCAGGTGGCCCTCGGCCATGCGGCGTTCGATGCGGCGACCGCGACGCTCGAGGCCGAGTTGCAGAAGCTGCGCGCCGCCAAGGGCGATACCAGTCCGTTCGATGCGGATCGATCCCAGGCCGTGAGCACCTGGCGGGCGGCCTATGTCGATGTCCGCCGGAGCGGTGATCCGCTCGATCAGCTCGAGGCCCGATTGCAGGCCGCGGATCAGGCGCTGACCCTGGCCCTGCAGGCGGTGACCGATGCCGTCGCGGACCTGCTCGCCGATGACAACGCGATGGCCGCCAACAAGCAGGCGGCCCTGGACGACCGGACCACCAAGGTGATCGCGGCGACGCTCGACCAGATCGAGCGGCGGGTGAACTACTTCGCGGAGGACAATCCGGCCGGCGCCGATGCGTTCCGCCAGGAGATCACGAGGGTGCGGGCGTTGCCGGCCGATCGGGATGCGGTCGCGGCGGCCAAGAGCCTGCGCGACAACGTCGAGACCGCGATCAAGGACAACGCCGACGCGGTCGCGACCAAGGCCGCACGGGTCCGCAGCAAGGCCGCGGCGCTGCACGCCGAGGTGGCCAAGGTCAAGAAGAAGCAGGCCAGGTTCGCCGGTCTGTTCACCGCCTTCGATGGTCGCATCGACGCCTGCGCCGCGATGGCCGACAGCACCCTGGTGGCGGTGCTCGAGGCGTGCGAACGCGACCTCGCGGCGCTCGAGCAGGAGCTGCAGGCGCTCGCCGGCAACGCCGCGGACTTCCAGGCCGTCTACGACAAGCTCGAGGTGTTGCGCGGCGATACCAGGTTGGCGTTGCCGGCGCTGGTGCAGTGTCGCCCCGGGTCGCGGGAGGCGCTGCTGGCGCAGCTCGAACGCGTCGTCGAACCGGCGGCCTTCGGCACAGCCCCGACCGATGCGCTGCAGCAGCTCGTCGACTTCGACGACAAGCTGATCGGGCCGGAGATCCGGGCCGCGAACCACGCCGCGGAGCAGCGTCAGGAACTCGCCCGGCGGGCCGCGGCGCTCGAGACCAAGCTCCAGGACCTGCCGAACGCGACCAGCCTCAGGGCCGAGTTCTCGGGTCGCATCGCGACGATCGCGGCCTCAGGCGAGGGGCGCGAGGATTCCTCGCTCGCCGAGCTGCGGAGCATCGAGTCGGTGATCGACGGGCTGATCGCCGATCCGGACGCCGCGCTGCGCGGCGAACAGCGGGCGCGCGCGGCGGCGGAGGAGGCGGCGACGGCGAAGCCGGCCTTCGAGGGCCGGGTCGCCGAGTTCGAGAAGACACACCAGCGCAAGGTCGACGAGGCCGAGAAGGCGACGCCGAAGAAGGAGCGCAACGTCGGGCTCAGAAAGCAGGTCGACGAGGCCGTGAAGGCGGCCAAGAAGGACGCCAAGCGCGGCGACTACGCCAGCGCCAACGATCGGCTCGACGAGGCCGTGAACCTGGCCAGGCAGTACGTCGCCAATCCGCGCAACGCCAAGGCGACATCACGCAAGCAGCTGCTGAAGTGCAATCGCGCCTGGCAGCAGGCCGTCGGGCGCTGGGCCGGCATGATCAACAACCTGGTCAGCGAGATCGAGACCAAGGCGGCGCTGGCGAACCCCGCGATCGACGTCGCGCCGGCGCTCGAGGCGATCGGCCCGCTGGCCTGGGCCTTCGATGCCAACGCGTTCTGGGGCGCGGTCAAGATCCTGACCGGCGACAACGGTCCGGTCCACGAGGCCGTGCCGGTCGAGCGTGCCCAGAAGGAATACGCGCTGCGGCGGCTGCGGATCTATCAGCGGCTCGCGCTCGGCAATCCCGTGATCGATCGCGTCACCGGGTCACCGTTCGACACCGCCGTCACCACCAGCGATCTGCTCGACCGCCTGAGCGACATGGAACTCAACCTCAGGAGGGCGTGAGATGAACAACGACCAGCGCAACTGGATCCAGGGCCTCGGCGTGCAGATCGCCGCGGCGGCGACCTTCGCCGAGCGCGAGCAGAAGCGCGAGGCCATCCTGAACCGGCTCGGGCGCGACATCGATCAGGTCGCCGGCAAGATCTTCGAGAACATCAACCTGCAGACCTCGGACGGCGAGAGCCGGCAGCGCCTGCTCAACTACTACCTGCGCGATCAGACGACCGAGTTCGATCTCGACGAGCAGCAGGACGGCTTCACGCTGATCAGCGACGAGGATCAGGCCAAGCTCGACGAGGCGATGCGGCTTCAGACCCGGCTGATCGAACAGCTCGACGCCAAGGACAGCACCGGCGCCCCGCTGTTCACCGCGGACGATCTGCGCGACGAGTTCTACACGCCGATGAAGCGCATGGGGTTGCTGCCCGAGACCCTGATCCCCGACGAGTTCAGCGAGACCGAGCAGATGCGCAAGGGCACCTTCGACGCCTACGCCGCGCGCGTCCAGCAGGACCAGAAGGGCATGCTCGGCCGGCTCTACAGCGAGAACGGTGGCATGGTCATGTCGATGCTGTCGGCCGGCGCCAACGCCGTCGGCGGCGCCATGGTGATCGGTCAGGCGTTCACGCTCGATCCCGCCAAGATCGACCCGAACAGCCTCAAACCCAACGTCGACAGGTTCACGACCTTCGGCGATTCCGGCAACGAACTGGGCTCCGCCGAGACCATCGCCGGCGTCGTCGGCCAGGGGCTCGGATTGCTCTCGCTCGGCGCCGACATCGTCGAGGACGTCAGCGGTGCCGGCGGCGACGCCGACGACAACCCGCGGCGCAAGGTCGCCGGCGGCGTGGCCCAGAACATGATCGCGGCCGTCGCCGGTTCGCTCGGCGTCGGCCTGCGTGAGTTCGGCTTCGGCATCGCGATCAGCTCGGCCTATTCGTCGTCGGTCAATGCCGGCGCCATCAAGGCCGCGCTCGGCGCCGATCCGTTCGACGCCGGCCAGGTGACCGCGATCGTGGCGGCGTTGTCGGCCGCCTGCGGGCGCGCCTTCGCCAAGGCCGATCCCGGCAACCTGCCACAGAACGCGCAGCTCGCCGACGTCGGCCGGAGCGTCGGCCAGCAGCTCGAGCAGCGGGTCGGCGACGACGTGCTGCTGCAGAAGATCCTCGCCGCGGACTACGCGCCGGTCATCGCCGAGCTGACGCGGGCCGGGCAGGCCGCGGTCGACGGCGCCATGGCCCGACACCGCGCGCTGCTCGAGGGCAGCAAGGACGAGATCCTCGCCGCCGCCAACCGCAAGCTGGTCGAGGAGTTCGAGAACGACGCGGACGAGTTCCGCAAGGCGGCCGAGCGCGACCGCGAGGAACTCGCGCAGGCCGCCGACGCCAGGAGCCAGGCGACCTGGCTCGAGAAGAAGATCAAGTCGATGGAGCGCGATGCCGCCCTGCTCAAGTACGCGGAGAGCATCATGGGGCTCGGCGTGTCGATCGCGAGCGCGTTCATCGCGCCGCTGGCGATCGCCGGCGCCGCCATCGACCTCAGCAAGAACCTGCTCCGGGCCGCGAACCGCACCTCCGACTGGCTCAAGTTCATCAAGGCGCGACGTGACATGTTCAACGACGCCTCGGCGTTCTCGGCGCCGGTCCACCAGTTCGTGCACAACTCGAATCAGCAGGCCGACCACTACCGGATCCAGGCCGCGTGCGATCTCGCCAAGCTGATCGGCGCGATCGTCGAGACGGTCGGCACCGCGAGCGGTCCCGGGGCGGCGATCGGCGTCGCCGCCGGCAAGGCGATGCAGGGCACCGCCGCGATCCTCGCCTCGGCCGAGACGGTGCTGTACGAGATCGCCAAGCGCAAGGACCTCGAGACGGCATGGCAGACCTATCGCGATGCGTTGCTGCGGCCGAACAACCGCAAGCTGGCCCTGATCGCGATGCGCAAGAACCCGACGCTGGCCAAGTACGCGATCGCCTGGGGCGCGGTCATCCGGCACGACTCCCTCGTCGTCGACTTCGTCCGTTCGACCGGCATCGACGACCCCGCCACCCTGCAGGGCAAC
This sequence comes from Planctomycetota bacterium, assembly GCA_020425885.1. The sequence continues at coordinate 15,695 of JAGQRA010000847.1, forward strand.
GCCAACATCGACCAGGTCGTGAAGTTCCTCGAGCTGCGGATGCCCGACGACAACGTCGTGACCGGCCGCAAGCCGCCGGTGACCAACTGGGAGCCGGCGAAGATCGAACTCACGACGACCTGCTGGCTCCACGCCAAGCACGCCGGCGAGCAGAAGGCGTCGCTGCTGCCGCAGGACTCGCGACCGGTGGAGGCGGCGCTCGCGGCCTACATGCGGCTCATGCCGGAGATCGACGGTCACATCGCCGCCCAGGGCAACCCACCCCAGGGTCAGCTGCAGCTGCCGTCGGCGGCCCAGAAGGACCGATACACGGCGGCGATGGCTTCGCTGCGCGGTGCTTTCGCGCGCTACCGGCCGCGACAGCAGAGCGGGTCGGGCAGCGTCGAGCACGCGCAGATGGCTGCCGTCGTCGACCGCTTCGTCGAGGCCGTGCAAGAACGGGAGCAGGAGATCGAGGCCCTGCGGTCGGCCTGATCCGACGCGTCGAGCCGTCTCCGACCTCACTCATGGAAGCACGCACCCCCGATTCCTGGCTGGCCCGCAACTGGGGCCATTGCGCCGCCGTCCTGGTCGCGATCGCGTCGTACCTGACCGCGCTCGGCGGCGAGCCGATCTGGGACGACACCATCGTCTTCGAGCGTTTCCTGCCGGCCTTCCGTTCGTTCGCCGACGTGTTCCTGCCCCCGGAGGGCACCGGCGAGCTCGGACAGGTCTACTATCGCCCCTTCATCACGGCGTCGTACCTGCTGGACAACTGGCTGTACGGGACCGATTCGTTCGTCGGCCACCACCTGACGACCCTCGCTTTCCATGTCCTGTCGGTGCTCGGCACGGCGTGGATCGCACGCGCCATGTCGGGGAACGAGCCGGCGGCGCGATGGGCCGCGATCGCCGCGGCGCTGTGCTTCGCCGTGCATCCGGTGCACGTCGAGTCGGTGGCGCAGATCAGCGGTCGCAGCGACACCTCGGCGACGGCGTTCCTGCTCGGCTCGCTGCTTCTGCTGATGCACGGTCGTGACCGACCGCAGCTGCGCTGGCCGTGGCCGCTCGCGGCGGGTGCGTTCCTGGCCGCCTTGTTCTGCAAGGAGGTGTCGATCGCCGGCGCCCTGCTCGGCGCGCTGCTGTTGTGGCTGCCGCGGCGGACGCCGACCGCGGTCTGGTGGCGCTTCGCCTGGTCGTACGGCATCGCGTTCGCGATCTACCTCGCGCTGCGCGCCGGCGCGAAGCTGGGGCGAGCGCCGTTCGCCGAGCAGTCGGCCGCCACCGCCGTCGGCAACCTGCTGCGCGCGGTCGGCTACGACGCGAAGTTCCTGTTGCTGCCGATGGACCAGGCCGCGTTCGTGCCGATCGCGATGACGCCGCCGATCTGGTTCGGCACCATCTGCGTGCTGGCCACGCTGGTCGCCGGCGTCTTCGCCTGGCGCGGTCGCGAGTCGCGCCCGATCCTGACCCTGGCCTGGTGTTGGCTGTCGATCACCGCGGCGCCGTCGCTGGCGCTCGTTTTCGTCAAGGCCTCCGAGCAGCTGGTCGCGGAGCGCTACCTCTACCTGCCCTCGGTCGCGGTCAGCCTCGCCTTCGGCTGGCTGGTCGCGGTGCTCGCCCGGCGCACCGGCAAGGTGCGCGTCATCGCCGTCGTCGTCGCGATCCTGACCGCCGCGGGGGCGGTGACGACCGCGCTGCGGGCGCGCATCTACAGAGACGAAGAGGCGTTCTGGGCCGACACCGTGGCCAGGGCGCCGGGGGCGGCGCTGCCGCTCCACGAGTTCGGGCTGGCGCGGCGCAAGGCCGGCCGGCTCGACGAGGCGATGGCGCTGCTGCAGCAGGCGCTCGAGCTCTATGACGACGACGAGGGACGGAGCCTGGCGCAGAACACGATCGGAACGATCTGTCTCGAGCGGCGCGAGTGGAGCGAAGCCGAGCGCTGGTTCGAGCAGGCCTCTGCGACCCGTCCGAACTACGAGACGGCGTGGTTCAATCTGGCGATGGTCTACGGCATGCGGGCCGAGACCCGACGCGGGCCGCAGAACTCGCCGGATCTGGGCGACATCGAACGTTGCGTCGCCGCCCTCACCAAGGCGGTCCGGATCCGATCGAACTACGACAAGGCCCGGTTCCAGCTGGCGCGAAACTCGCTGGTGTTGAGCAAGGTCTACCTCGTGCATCGCCGCCTGGACGATGCCCGCCGGTTGCGCGAGGAGGCCAAA
>JAGQRA010000848.1 GCA_020425885.1 Planctomycetota bacterium
GACGACCATCGCCGCGCGGGTCCGAGGTGTCATCGACTCGTTGCCGAGACCGGTGGACCCGCAGGTGTGGGACGGGCTGTGGGCGGAGATGCGGGCGCTGCTCGCACCCGGGCAGCTCACCGAGGCACGGGCGCGGGCATGGCTCGAGCGCTTCGGCAGATCCGGGCTGCGTCCACGGGTGCCCGTGGTCCCGACCCTCATCGCCCTGAGCCCGGTCTTCGTGCTCGCCGACGAACTCGCGTCGGTGCGGCGCGTCCTCGCCGATACGCACAGGGCCATCGCCTTCCTCGAACAGGACGCGGGGCAGGCCGACGCGGCCTGCGCGCAGTACCTCGATCTCCTGCGCCGCGAACATCGCCCGACCGACTACGTGTCCGAGTTGCGGGCCGAGTACGCCGACGAATCCCGACCGCTGATCACCGTCGCTCGGGCCATGACCGAACTGATGCAATGCTACGTGTGGGCGAAGGAAGGCAATGCCGTCGCCGCCCGGCAGCTGTTCGACGCGGTCGACCGCGTGCCCCTGGTCGAGGATACGGTGCCGGGCCCGCTGCTCGAGCCGTTGCTCGAGCAGTTGGGCGGATTGATGGGCCGCTGAAATGCGAGCCGCCGATCAGGCACCGCCGAGCCTCAGCGGACAGGCCCCGGTCGTCGTTGGCGGCGACCGGCGACAGCGCCTCGATCGCGCTCGCCGGCGGGGCCGCACCTTCGAGTTCGGCCGCGGTCGAATAGCGCGGCAGGAAACCCTCTCTGGTGAGAACGAGCTCGCCGTTCTCATGGCGGCCGCGGTGACTGACCTTGCCGCGCTGGCGCGATGACGGTGCAGGCGTCGCGCCCGGTCGGCACCGTGAAGATGTCGCCGAAGCCGGCGAGGTCAGGTGCCGTTCCTGATCGCTGAACATGGGGTCGTTCATGGCAATCCGCTGGTCGCCGACCGCCCGTCATCCATATTGCGGCGATGGCCGCAGTCTACGCGTGCCCGCGTCGCCTGCCGCCGCCGTGAAGCTGCCCGCCGGAAAAGGCGCCTGCTCATGCCGATGCCGACAATAGGCTGCGGCCCCGTGACCTCCGCCAGCCGCCGCATGCTCGCCCGCGACCCGTCCGAACCGCACCGCGTCGCCAGCTCTCTCGAACTGCTCTACGACCTCTGCTTCGTCGTCGCCATCGCCCAGGCCGCGGCGGCGCTGCACCACGAGATCGGGCACGGCCACGCCGCCCACGGCGCGCTGGCGTTCGGCGTCACGTTCTGCGCCATCTGGTGGGCATGGATGGGCTTCGCCTGGTTCGCCTCGGCGTTCGAGACCGACGACGCCGTCTATCGCCTCAAGGTCCTCGTCCAGATGTGCGGCGTGCTGGTCTTCGCTGCCGGCGTGCGACCGATGTTCCAGGGCACCGACTTCACGCTCGGCACGCTCGGCTATGCCATCATGCGGATCGGACTGGTCGGGCAGTGGCTGCGCGCCGCCCGCAGCGTCCCGGCGATGCGACGTACCGCGACCCGCTATGCCACCGGCATCGTGCTGCTGCAGCTGTGCTGGATCGGAGCGCTGTGGCTGCCGACCGACCGCTGGCTGCTGGCCTTCTTCACGCTGATTCCGTTCGAGCTGCTGGTGCCGGCGTGGGCCGAACGCGCCGGCCGGACGCCGTGGCACCCGCACCACATCGCCGAGCGCTACGGTCTGCTGACGATCATCGTGCTCGGTGAGAGCGTGCTGGCCGCGACGCTCGCGGTGCAATCCGCGGCCGAACTCGGCGCCGCCTGGCCGTCGCTGCTGCCGGTGATCGTCGCCGGGCCGGTGATC
>JAGQRA010000849.1 GCA_020425885.1 Planctomycetota bacterium
GCGCCGCCGCAGCCCTCGACGATGCGCTTGAGGCCGTCGGCCTTCTTGGCCAGGATCTCGTACTCACCGCGGGCCTGGGCCTCGAGCTTGGCGTACGTCGCCGCCGCCGCGGCGTCGGCCGCGAGCCGGACCTGCTCCGCCGCGGCTTCGGCATCGACGATGACCCGGGCCTTCACCGCCTTCGCGGTGGCCTCGAGTTCGGCGCGCTGCTCGCGCTCGACCTTCTGCGCCATCGCATCGGCAGCCCTGGCCTCGGCCAGGTACTGGGCTTCGCGCACCGCCGCCTCGGCCTCGCGCTTCCTGGTCTCGGCCAGCTGGTAGGCCTCGGCCTGGCGCACCTTGAGCGTGGCGTCGGCGTCGACCGCCTTGGCGCGGGCGATGTTCTCGCCGGTCACCGCGGTGGCCTCGGCGTCGGCGACCTGAATGCGCATCTGCCGCTCCTGGTCCTTGATCGCGGCCTGCCTCTCGAGGTCGGCCGCGCTCTTGCCGATGTTGGCCTCCTTGTCGAGCTCCGCCAGCCGCACCTGCTGATCGCGCTCGGCCTCCTTGGTGCCGATCTGGCGCACCTTCTCGGCGTTGGCCACGAGGATGTCCTGCTCGCGGCGGGCATCGGCGACGCCGACCGAGCCGTGCTTCTCCTGTTGGGCGACATCGATCTCGGCCTGCTGGATCGCCTCGCTGGCCGCCTTGCGCCCCATGGCCTCGATGTAGCCCGATTCGTCCGTGATGTCGGTGATGTTGACGTTGATCAACACCAGGCCGATCTTCTCGAGCTCGGGCAGCAGCGAGTTCTGCACGTTCTCGAGGAACTTGTCGCGGTTGCGGTTGATGTCCTCGATCGTCATCGAGGCGATCACCTGTCGCAGCTGGCCCAGGATGATGTCCTCGGCCTGCTTCATGATCTCCTTCTGGTTGAGGCCGAGCAGGCGGATGGCCGCGGTCTGCATCACCGATGCCTCGGTGCCGATGGCGACGGTGAACACCGATGGCACGTTGACGCGGATGTTCTCGGCCGACAGCGCGCCGCGCAGCGGGATCTCGATCTGCATCGGATCGAGCGACATGAAGGCGAAGTCCTGGATCAACGGCCAGACGAAGGCGCCGCCACCATGCAGACAGCGCGCCGACTGACCGGCCGAGACCTTGCCGAAGATGACGAGCACCTGATTGCTGGAGCAACGCTTGTAGCGCTTGACGATTAGGATCAGGAAGCCGAAGAACAGCAGCGCAGCTGCGCCGATCGTGAGTAGCAGGTAGGTCTCGGGCTCAGGGGATTGCGGGAATGCGAGCATCGGGTCGACTCCTTGATGAAGGGAGAACTCCACCGCCCTGGGACGGTGGGGGGTGCAGAGAAGGGGAAGGCGGGCCAGCGCGAACGTCAGGCGATCGGTTCGACGATGAGCAGGTCGGAGTCATCGTGCGCGACGACCCGCACCTCCGAACCGGTCGCGATGGCGGCATCCTGGCTCGCCGCGCGGCACTCTACCGTCCGGTCCTGGACCTTGAGCATGACGCGACCGTGCCCTTGGCCGTGGGGTGGAATGCGTAGGTAGACGGTGGCGCGTTGGCCGACCGCGTTGGCGAGGTCGACGTTGCCCTGCGATTGCAGGCGCTGCAGCGACCGCATTGCCTTGGTGACCAGCCACAACGCGCCGACGCCGGCGATCGTCGCGCCGACCGAGACGGCGGCCGGCGACCATCCGAGTCCTTCGGTCGCCAGGCCGATGAGCCCGAAGAAGGTGGCGAAGGTCGTCACGGTCTGCAGCGAGATCAGCTTGAGGAACGAGCTCTGATCGTGGCCGACGTCGTGGCCGACATCGGCGCTGCCTTCGCTGCCGTCGGCGAGGTCGACATCCGTTCCGGCGCCGAGCAGCAGGAGCAAGAACTGCAGCACGAGGATCGTGCCCCCGATTGCCGCACAGTAGAGGAAGACGGTGCTCATCCGTGTGTTGTCGAGAATGGAGTCTCGACACGGCAATTTGTGGACGATCAGGTCACAAACCTGTCGCTGGCCGCGGCCTACCGGTCGGCTGCAGGGCTTCCGACGCGCGGTCCGGCAAGCTCGCCGAGGATGATCCGCGCTTCCGGACAGGCGACCTCGCGCAGGTCGAACAGCTCCTCGTCCTCGGCGACGCTGCCATCGCCGTTCGCGGTGACGAGCACGATCGGGTGCAGGGGATCGTCGGTCTGGTGCTTCACGATGGCGACCTCGCCGCTGGCCAGCACGACCGATTGGCCGACCGGGTAGATGCCGTTGACCTCGATGAAGCGGTGCAGCAGCGCGCGATCGAGGCTGTCGCCCATGGCCAGCATCACGCGATAGGCGCGGATCGGCGACATTGCGGTCTTGTAGGGTCGCGCCGCGGTCAGGGCCTCGAAGATGTCGCAGATCTTGACCAGGCTCGTGATCCACGAGATCGGATGCTCGTGCACGGTCGTCGGGTAACCCTTGCTGCCCATCGCCATGTGATGGCCGAAGGCCGCGGCGATGGCGAGCGGGTCGCTGTCGTGATGGTCGAGCAGGCAGCGGGCGCCGAGTTCCGAGTGGCGCGACATCTCGCGTCGTTCCTCTGCCGACAGCTGCCTCGTCGAGTGCAGGATCTCGAACGGGATGAGCGACTTGCCGACGTCGTGCAACAGGGCGGCGGCGCCGATGCGGATCTGGACCTCGCGATCATCGGTCAATGCCCTGGCGAAGTTCATCGCCAGGATCGCGACGCGGATCGAATGACCGAACGAGAAGGCGTCGTACTGCTCCTGCCGGGCGAGGCCGAGCATGGTGCTGTCGCCGGATTCGAGATGGCCGAGGATCATCTCGGCATTGCCGATCACCGGATCGAAGTCGATCGTGCCGCCCCGGCACAGCGAGACCGTCACACCCTGCAGCAGATCGACGAGCTTCTGATAGCCGTGGACGACCTCGCGCTCGCCGGTCGATGGGCTCGACAGCGCCTCGCCGCCGACCGTCGGCAGCAGCGCGATGTGGATGCAGCGGCTGGCCGCGATGCGGCGGTTGAACGCGTCGTGGTCGTCGGTCGGTCCCTGCCGCGCGGCCTGCAGTCCGGCGAAGAAGGTGGCCAGCTCGTCGGTCCTGGCCGCGCGGGCGAGCTCGATGCCGCCCGCGTCCCAGCCCTCGAGGACCCGGACCAGGCGTGCGGCGGCGATGCTCGCTCCGACCAGGGGCTTGCCGGCGAAGAAGATCATGCCCTCGGAGCAGGCGATGCGAATGCGGTCGCTGCCGACGAGGTCGGCGAGTTCGCGGGTGAGCTCGAGGGCGCGTTCCATCGAGTCCCGCAGGCGCGGGTGATCGAGCGCATAGATCCTCGAGTTCACCAACGCGGTCACGAGCTCGTCGACCAGCAGGGTCGCGCAGGTCGATGTCGATTCTCTGCCCCGGTCCGGCTCGCTCATGATCGTAGGTCCTGCAACACCTCGCGTCGGATCTGTTTCGCCTTGGCCCGGACGTCTCGTTCGGAGTCGCACCAGGAGTACCAGTGCGGCCGGCGGGCCAGCTCGCCGAGGAGGTCGAGCGTGGCGCGATCGGGCACGACGGCGAGGTCTTCGATCGACTTCAGCAGGTGCTGACGGTTGCCGCCGTGGCGTGCTTCCCTGGCGCGTCGACGCAGCAGCTCGCCCGAACGCTGCCGCAGTTCGGGATTGACCTCGCCCGATTCTGCGCAGGCGCACGCCAACTCCAGGAAGGAGCCGGCGTCGCCGTCCTGCGCGGTCAGGGTCGCCAACGCGAGGCGTTCGGCCGGCGGCAGCGTTGCGTGCTCGAGGTGATCGAGGATCGCCGCGAACAGGTCGAGACGGCCGCTGGCGGTCGCCTGCCGGATGGTGTCGCCGGCCACGTCGCCGCCGGCCGCCAGCAGGGAGCGCACGACCCGGGCGCTGAGCTGGTCCGTCGCGATGCCGGTCGCGGCGAAGGTCGTCTCCTCGAGCGACTCGCCGAGCGACCTGCCGGCTTCCCTGAGGATCTCCCTGGCCTGCGGCGTGTCGCCGAACGCGCGGGAGAACAGCGACAGGATGTCCGGGAAGCCGGCGATGACGAGGTCCCTGTCGATGTAGCCGCGGGCCGCGATCAGGCGATGTTGATTGGCCTGGTCGATCAGCTCGAGCAGTTCGAGGCGATCGCGGTTCGTCGTTCGATTCTCGCCGTTCGGTGCGAGGTAGGGGTCGAGTATCGGTCCGGCCTCGGGGCCGAGCGCGGCGATCGTCCGCCGCAGCGGTTGGGCGATCAGGGCGCGTGCGGATTGCGCGGCGTCGGTGAAGTACAGGTGGAGGTAGACTCCGAGCAACTGTCTGGCCAGCGGCTTGCTGTCGCAGTTCACGATCTCCTCGCGCACGATCTCCGGCTGCGCCGCTGGCGGCAGGGCCGCGATCTCATCGAGCAGGGCATCGAGGTCGGCGCCGATGACCTCGTCCTCCGGGCGACCGCTCGGCAGCGCCACCGGCGCGGGCTCGACCTCGGATTGCAGTCCGCTGGAATGGCCGAAGTAGGTGCGCGCGATCCGGCCAGCGGTGACGCCCAGGGAGTCGGCGCGCGTCGGCTGCCGCATCCCCTGGCCGCCGGGCAGCACTGCGGCCGCGACCCCGGGTTGGTCCTGGCCGGGCCCCTCGCCGCCGCCGAAGGTGCCCTCGAGTTGCATCGGCAGCAGGCGCAGACGGGGATGATCCTCGGGCCACTCGGTCAGTTCGCCGTCCGCCGCGGGCTTTGGCGTGGCCGCGATCGACCGCGCGAAGCGCAACAGGTCGGCGTCGGAGCAGTCGACGGCGACCGCGATGCCGCGCAACGAGGCGAGCCGGATGCGTTCGGCAATCCACTCGATGTGCGCCTCCGTATCGACCGCGGTGCCGTTGCAGTACAGCTTGCGGTCGTGCACGGTCAGTGCGATGCCGCCGCATTCGCGGATCGTCGAGATGCACTCGTCGGCCGCGAGGCGGGTTCGCGGGTGATCCTCGGGGTACATGGCCGCGCTGCGGATAGTGATCGCCAGGGTGCGCGCGATCGCTGCCGCGGTGGCCGCCGGCAGCGCCGTCGTCTCCAGTCCCGGTTCGTTCACGATGGGCTTATCGGCGGCCATCTACTCGGGGCTGTCGGCGGCGGCGGTCTGCCCTTGGCATCGGCTTCAGCGGTCAGGCATCGGTCGCGTCGACCGGCGTTCCGGTGGCGCTCAGGCTGGTGATGCGGACCCGCTCGATCCGGCGGTTGTTGGCCTTCGTGACCAGGAATCGGTGCCGCGCCGCATCGACGTGGGTGCCGGCCGCCGGCAGGCTGCCGTGGAGCTCGGTCACGAACCCCGACAGGGTCTGGCTCGAGGTCTCGATGTCGGTGATGCCGAGCTTGGCGAAGACCTTGCGCGCCTCGGCACCGCCGCGGCACAGCAGCGAACC
>JAGQRA010000850.1 GCA_020425885.1 Planctomycetota bacterium
ACCGGCAAGGTCAAGTTCCGCCATGCCTATACATCGCACATCATGGTGCGACGCAGCACGAAGCGGAAGCGCCACTTGCGTCGCAAGGGTATCGCGGTGGGCAAGACCGCGGACAACCTGGCGCAGCTGCTGGGAGGTAGGTAAGCATGTCACGCGCAACGAACGGACCGTACACCAAGCAGCGCCGCAATCGCGCCCTGAAGCGCGCCAAGGGCAACTACCAGAGCCGCGGCAATCTCTACAAGCAGGCCAGGATCACCGCCATCCGCGGTGACGCCTTCGCCTACGCCGGCAGGCAGCAGAAGAAGCGCCTGTTCCGTGCGCTCTGGATCACGCGCCTCACGGCCGCGGTCAAGGAGCACGGCCTGCGTTACTCGCTGTTCATCCACGGCGTGCAGAAGGCCGGCATCACGCTCAATCGCAAGGAGCTGTCGGAGCTGGCCATCCATGACCCGGCGACGTTTGCCAGCATCTGCGGCAAGGCCAAGTCGGCCGTCGCCTGAGACCCGGCTCCCGGCAATCCCGCTGCCCGAGTTCATTCGGGTGAGAACATATCGGCGCTGGGGCGTGCTCCAGCGCCGGTTCGCTGTACGGCGTCCGCGGGGCCAGACGGGCTTCCACGGGGCCGAAGCCCCACAGGTGAGAATCGATGGATACGACGGCACAACGTGAACGCTGGCTCGAGCTGATCGCCGCCGCGACCGACGCGCGGGCGCTCGGTGAGGTCGAGAAGAGCCTGTTCGGTCCGAAGGGCGAGGTGCTCGCCCTGGTCAAGTCGGTGGCGACGCTGCCGAAGGACGAGCGGCCGGCTTTCGGCAAGGCCGCCAACGTGCTCAAGCTCGAGGTCGAGCAGGCGCTGGCGGCGGCCCGCGACGGCTTCGCCGCCGCCGAGCTGGAGCGCGAACTCGCCGACGTCGGCTTCGACCCGACCGAGCCGGGTCCGGAGCTGCGCCGCGGCGCGCTGCATCCGATCACGATCGTGCAGAGCGAGCTCGTCGACCTGTTCGCCTCGATGGGTTTCCAGCAGGAGGACGGCCCCGAGATCGAGAGCGAGTACTACAACTTCGATGCCCTCAACATCCCGGCCGATCACCCGGCGCGCGAGAGCCAGGACACGTTCTGGCTGTCCGATGGCAACCTGCTGCGGACCCACACCTCGCCGGTGCAGGTGCGGACGATGCAGCGGCTGACCAGGCACGGCTTCAAGCCGCCGCTGCGCGTCATCGTGCCGGGCCGCTGCTTCCGCTGCGAGACCGTCGACAAGAGCCACGAGCACACCTTCTACCAGATGGAAGGGCTGGTCGTGGACCGCGACATCAGCGTCGCCAACCTGATCCACACCATGAAGACCTGTCTGCGCGTGATCCTCGAACGCGACGTCGAGGTGCGGCTGCGGCCCGGCTTCTTCCCGTTCGTCGAGCCCGGCTTCGAGCTCGACGTCAACTGCCCGTTCTGCAGCGGCAAGGGTTGCTCGGTGTGCAAGCAGTCCGGCTGGATCGAGATCCTGCCATGCGGCATGGTGCACTCGCACGTGCTGCGGGAAGGCGGCATCGACCCCGAGGAGTACACCGGCTTCGCCTTCGGCATGGGCCTGCAGCGGGTCGTCATGCTGCGCTACGGCATCGACGACATCCGTCAGTTCATGGGCGGCGACCTGCGCTTCGGCCAGCAGTTCCCGGAGGTGCCGCGATGAAGCTGTCGCTGCGTTGGTTGTCCCGTCACGTCGACCTGACCGGGATCGAGCCGCGGCAGATCCTGGCCGACCTGACCATGAGCACGGCCGAGATCGAGGGCCTCGAGGCCTTCGGCGCCGGGCTCGAGTGCTTCGTCATCGGTCACGTTCGCAAGCGCGAGCCGCACCCCGACGCCGACAAGCTGTCGGTCTGCACCGTCGATCTCGGCCCGGCCGGCGGCGTCCTCCAGATCGTCTGTGGCGCCCCCAACGTCGCCGCCGGTCAACGTGTCGTCGTCATCAGGCCGGGCGACACGCTGCCGGCCGCCGGCGGCAAGGGCGCGCTCAAGATCAAGGTCGGCAAGATCCGTGGTGTCGAGTCGCACGGCATGATCTGCAGCGAGTCGGAGCTCGGGTTGTCCGAGGAGCACGATGGCATCCTGGTGCTGCCGGAGAACACCGCGATCGGGGCTCGCTTCGTCGACGTCTGCCCGGTGCAGGACCAGGTCCTCGAGATCGACAACAAGTCGATCAATCACCGTCCCGATCTCTGGGGGCACTACGGTTTCGCGCGCGAGCTGGCGGCGATCTACGGCCGCGAACTCAAACCCGCCGCGCTGCCGCTCGAGCTGCCTGCGTCGGGCGCGCAGGTCGAGGTCGTGATCGAGGACCATGAAGCCTGCCCGCGCTACTGCGGCCTCGTCATCGATGGCGTCACCGCCGGGCCGTCGCCGAACGCGCTGCGTTGGCTGCTCGCGGCCGTCGGCCAGCGCGCCATCAACCTGCCGGTCGACCTGACCAACTTCGTCATGCTCGACCTCGGCCAGCCGATGCACGCCTTCGACGCCTCGCACGTAGGCGACGGACCGATCCGCATCCGCCGCGCCCGGGACGGTGAGAAGATCAAGACGCTCGACGGCGTCGCGCGCAAGCTCACCGGCGAGGACCTGCTGATCTGCAGCGGCGACCAGCCCGAGGCGCTGGCCGGCGTGATGGGCGGTGCTGGCACGATGGTGGCGTCGGACACGACGCGGCTGTTCCTCGAGTCCGCCAACTTCCGCGCCGCGACGGTCCGCCGGACCAGCATGCGGCTCGGTCTGCGTACCGACGCCAGCGCGCGGTTCGAGAAGGCCCAGGATCCGGCCAACGCCGAATTGGCCGTGCACCACTTCCTCGCTCTGCTGCAGCAGTACTGTCCGACCGCGGCGGCGGCCGGCCCGCTCGTCGACCCGGCCGGCTTCAGCTATGTCCCGGTGGTCGTCGAGCTGCGGCGCGCGCGCCTCGACAAGAAGCTCGGCCACGTCCTCGACGACGACCAGGTCAGCGCGATCCTGCGTTCGCTCGAGTTCGGCGTCGAACTCACCGCCAGCGGCTTCGCCGTCACGGTGCCGAGCTTCCGCGCCACCAAGGACATCGCCACCGAGGACGACCTCATCGAGGAGGTCGGCCGCATGTTCAGATACGACAACATCCCCGAGCGGCCGCTGGTCGGCACCATCGAGCCGCCGCCACGCAACGACGAGCTGTCGCTGTCGCGGCGCCTGGTCGAGGTGGCCTGTCTCGATCATGCCTTCGGCGAGGTCTACAACTACAGCTTCGTCGGCGACGCGATCGTCAAGGCCTGCGATGCCGGCGCCCACGCCTACGTCGGCGTCACCAATCCGGTCGCGCCCGAACTGGCGCGCATGCGCCGCCACGTGATGCCGAGCCTGCTCGCCAGCGTGCAGAAGAACCTCGGTCAGCGCGGCCTCGGTCGCGGCGGCGAGATCCGCCTCGTCGAGCACGGCAAGGGTTACCACGCCGAGATGCAGGGCGAGAAGGGGTTGCCGCACGAGGTTCGCGAGATCGCGTTCGCCGTGAGTCGGGACGACGGCGTCCATCCCTACCCCGCGTTGCGGCAGGCGCTGATGTCGATGCTGCTACGGCTCGGCTACCCGGCGGTCATGGAACGCGTCTGGCACGGCAAGGATCAGCCCTGGGTGCACCCGACCCGGGCCGTCGCCATCGATCGCGACGGCTCGCCGACCGGCTACGTCGCCTGGCTGCACCCCGGCGTCGCTCGCGCCATGGCGCTGCCTGCCGCTACCGCGATCGCATGCCTCGACGTGCGCGCGCTGCTGGCCAACGGCCGCAAGATCCAGGGCTATCGGCCGGTGCCGGTCTACCCCGGGCTGCCGGTCGACGTCGCGATGTTGGTCGACGAGGCGGCGCAGGTGGCGCAGGTCGCCGAGTTCCTGCGCGCGACCGGGCGCAAGCTCGTGCGCGACGTCACCCTGTTCGAGGTCTATCGCGGCGAACGCCTGCCGGCCGGCAAGAAGAGCCTCAACTTCACGGTGACGCTGGGCGCCGACGACCGCACGCTGACGGACCAGGACGAAGGCAAGTACCTGGCCAAGGTCCGCAAGCAGGCGGAGTCGATCGGCGCCGAGCTGCGCGGCTAGCCCGGGCGAGTCGACCAGTCGGGCAACCAGCGCGGTGGCGACATCGCCGCCGCGTGCCGACGGCTTCACATCCGTTCGAGTCGCTGCACCAGTTCGCGCGTGAACCTGCCGGTCAGACCCCAGATGACGTCGTCGCGGTAGCGGAAGTGGGGACTGGTCGGCAACGTCCTCCCTGCGACCCGGTACGGCGGCGGCTTCTCGGCCCAGCGCGTCTCCTCGCGCAGCTCACGGAGCGGCACCTCGATCACGCGTTCGACCTCGCGCGGATCGGGAGTCAGCGCGCCGGCGACGAGGCGGCCGACGAGACACAGCACCTGGATGCCGCTCGTGCTGGCGCGCGGCTGCAGGGCGCCGAGCACGCGCAGGCGATCGGGCGCGATGCCGAGCTCCTCGCGACACTCACGGATCGCGGTCGCCGTCGGATCCTCGCCGCCGTCGCGCATGCCGCCCGGGAACCCGATCTGACCGGCGTGGCGTCCGAGGGTTTCGGGCCGCTTGGTGAACAGCAGGTGGTCGTGGCCGCCGTGCTCGACGATGGGGCAGAGCACCGCCGCGCGCCGCAGCGCGGTCGCCGGCCAGTCGACCGGGACCGGGTCGAGCAACTCGGGCAGCAGGTCGTCGAACGATGTCATCGCGGCGACGTAGACTACGCCGATGCCATTCATTCGACAGGTCGAGGACGAGGAAGCGAGCGGGGCCTGCAGGCGCGAACTCGAGGAGGCGAGGCGACGGGCCGGCCGGGTCTGGAACATCGTCCGCATCATGACGCCCAACCCGGCCGTGTTGCGGGCTTCGATGCAGCTCTACGCCGCGGTCATGCACGGCCCGTCACCGCTGTCCCGGTTCCAGCGTGAGATGTTGGCGGTGGTGGTCAGCCGGGCCAATGGCTGCGTGTATTGACTGCGAGCCCATGCCGAGGATCTCCGTGCCGAGATCGCGACCGGGGACGATGCCGCGGCAGGCGTGGCGGCCGACGAGTTGGTCGAGCAGCTGGCGCGCGACTGGCAGAAGGCGCCGCTGTCGGCATCGGACCGGGCGCTGTGTGAGTTCGCCGAACGGCTGACGGCGACACCGGCGGCGATGGGGGTGCAGGAGGTGTCGCGGTTGCGCGAGCACGGCTTCGCGGATGCGGCGGTGCACGACGCGGCGCAGGTCGTGAGCTACTTCAACTACATCAACCGGGTCGCCGATGCGCTCGGCGTCGAGCTCGAGACCTTCGTGCGGGCCTGGGGCGAGGACGCCGGCTAGGCCTCAGCCGCGGACCATGGCCGCGATCGCCCGCACCGTCTTCCAGTTCCGCGCCGTGACCGGCGCGCCGACGACGCGATCGAGCACAGCCGGCGTGAGCTTCGAGCGCGCGACCCCGTCGCGGTAGTCGATCCACAGCGCAGCACCGCGCACGGCGACCCGTTCGCCGGCCGTGCAGTACGGCAGCAAATCGGCCGGCGCGGTCTTCCTGGGGGCGACCGCGGCGAGACCGAGGTGGAGCAGGTTGGGGCGCTCGGCTTCGGCGTCGGGGAACGGGCTGTCCTCGGCGAAGCGGAGCCAGTCCTTGCCGGAGCACACGATGACCGGCACCGGGAAGCCGAAGCGACCCTCGATCGCCGCCGACAGCGTCGCGGCGAGCGCGTCGGGTCGATCGCGCTCGTGGAACACGACGTTGCCGCTCTGGATGTAGGTCGCGACTTCGTGCCAGCCGAGTTCGCCGCACAGCGCGCGCAGGGCGGCCATCGGCACCCTCTTGTGGCCGCCGACGTTGATGCCGCGGAGCAGCGCGACGAAGGCTGGTAGCTGCCGGGTGGGGACCATCGGTGGAGCCCTGGTTACCGGGTCCCGCCCAAGATGCAACCCCGCCCCGCTGGTTGGCGTCGCCGTGATTTCTCGGAAAATCACTGAGGCCGAGCCCACGAGTTCTCGCCCTTGGCGGAGTGAGTACGACCGCCCTTCCCTTCCCCAGCCCTGGCGGAGCCCGCTCGCCGCGTCGCGCCCGGCCGTTGTTCGCATCCCTTGCGATGGTTGTCGCATGCATGGCGTCGGCCACGGCGCAGGTAGCCACGCCGGGCCAGGCCGCGGGAAGATCGGTGAGGTCCATAATCGGTCTCGCGGTGATGGAGGTGCAGGGCTCCAAGCAGGGATCGGGCGAGCGGATCCTGCTGGCGCACTGCGACGGCGATGACCCCGTCGCAGTCGAGCTGCTCGGCGACACCGGCAAGGACATGCAGAAGGGGCTGCACGAGACGATCCGCTGTTGGGAGCAGCACCGGCGCCCTGGCTTTGCCGAGCAGGGTACGCTGCAGCTCAGCTTCGAGGACAAGACGCATCCCGTCGACGGCATGTCCGCCGGTGCCGCGTTCGCCGTGCTGCTGCATTCGTTTTCGGATCGCTTCGACATCGACCCCGAGTTCTGCATGACGGGCGACCTGTCCGTGGAGGGGCGGATCCTCGATGTCGGGTGCGTCTACGAGAAGCTCGGCGGTGGCGCACTCTTCAGTTGTACCCGCGCGGCCGTTCCCGTGGCTGCCGCGGCCGAGCTGGTGGACGGAGTGATCCTCAACGGTCCGGAGTTGCTGGCATCGATCGAGGTCTATGGCGTCGAAACGCTACCAGAGGTGATAGGTGTGGCGCGCAGCAACCGGACGCGCGCGGGCGTGCAGGCGACGGCCGCCTTTGCGACACTGCGTGACCTCGTCGAGGACAAGCTCCGCTCCGGTGCAGCGGCGCCGAGTGCGCGGATCCGGAGCACGACGGCGAAGATCCTCGCGGCATTCCCCAACCACCTGTCGGCGAAGATTGTCGGCCAATGGAATGACGGGAGCCTGCCGAAGCTCACGATCGGAGCATCGATCTCGGCGCAGGAACGCATCCTCGACAACTACCTGCGCAAGATCCGGTCCGGTGCCGACACGGCCCTCGCGGACTTGACCAACGAAACGACGACCACGCTCATCCAGCAGGCCAGAAGGTCTCTGCTCGTCCTGCGGTCCAAGTTGGATCCTGCGACCATCAGGCATGGCAGAGAGATGGAGGAGTTGTTGAGCGATGCAGTTCGCTTCGTCGAGATCCAGAAGAAGATCGCAGAGGCGGAAAAGGCGATCACCTACCAGGAGGAGCGAGTGAAAGCCCTGAAGGAGAGGATCGCGCGACTGCATGCGAATGGCGCTCCACGACAGGACGTCAGGGCGTTCATAAGGAACCACAATTGCCAGGTCGA
>JAGQRA010000851.1 GCA_020425885.1 Planctomycetota bacterium
GACCGTGCCGGGGGTCGGCACCCATGTCGTCTACAACGCGCTGGCCGCGATCGCCGCCGCCAGACGCGTCGGGCTCAGCGAGGACGAGGTGCTGCACGCGCTGGCGGCCCTGCCGGCGACGGAGCGTCGCTTCGAACCCAAGGTCGCCGCCGGCATCACGGTGTTCGACGACACCTACAACATGAATCCGGAATCGGCCCGGGCGGCGTTGCGCGCGATGTCGGGTCTGCCCGGCTCGGGGCGGCGGATCGCCGTCTTCGGCGAGATGCTGGAGCTCGGCGAGGCCAGCGAATCGCTGCATCGCGAACTCGGCGCCCAGGTCGAGGCGACCGGGCAGGACATCCTCGTCGCGGTCGGTGCCGGCGCCGCACCGATTGCCGAAGGCGCGATCGTCGCGGGCATGCCGGCGCAACGCGTGCATCGGGTGGCCGATGTCGAATCGGCGCGCCTGCTGCTGCTCGAGATGCTGCGGCCCGAGGATCGCGTCGTCTGCAAGGCATCCAGGCGGGTCGCCCTCGATCGCCTCGTCGACGATCTGCTGGCGGAGCTTCAAGCCGGGTCGCAGTCGACGTCGTCCCAGGCGGCGGCGGGCGCCGCCCGGCGTGACCGGGAGGAGGGCGCCTAGGCGATGTTCCATTGGCTCGCACCGTGGTTGCTGTCGGAGGACATGTGCCGGCTGTTCGGCTACATCTCGTTCCGCGCTGCCGGCGCGGCCGTGACCGCCTTCCTGCTCGCCGTCCTGTGCGGGCCGCGCGTCATCCGTTGGCTCGCCGGCCTCGGCATCGGCGAGCGGGTCGACGGCACCGGCTCGGCGAAGCTCGAGGAGCTGCATGCCCACAAGCGAGGGACGCCGACGATGGGTGGGCTGTTCGTCGTCGGCGCCATCCTGATCGCCTGTCTGTGCTGGATGCGTTTCGACGGCCCCAATCGGTTCTCCTGGCCCGGCATCCTGCTGGTCGCGGGTTTCGCCGCGGTCGGTCTCTGGGATGACTGGGTCAAGCTCCACAACCCGAACAAGCGCGGCATCAGCAAGCTCGAGAAGCAGGGCGCGCTGACCGTGATCTCGGTCGCCGCCGGCCTGTGGTTGCTCGGGCCCGCCGACCTCGAGGCGCTGACCGGCGGACCGCAGCTCTACGTGCCGTTCTTCAAGGAGGTCGGCTTCGACCTCTCGCCCGCCTACGGCATCCCGTTCCTGATCGTCGGCGTGCTGGTGCTGACTGGTTCGGCGAACGGCGTCAACCTCACCGATGGACTCGACGGCCTGGCCGCCGGTTGCATCGCCACCGCCGCGGTCGCCTACGCCGTCATCACCTATGCCGTCGGCCGCGTCGATTGGTCGCAGTACCTGCTGGTGCAGCACGTCGCCGGTGCCGGCGAGATGGCCGTGATGATGGCCGCCCTGCTCGGTGGCGCGCTCGGCTTCCTGTGGTTCAACGCGGCGCCGGCGATGGTCTTCCTCGGCGATGTCGGCAGCCTCGCGCTCGGCGGTGCCCTCGGCTACGCGGCCATCGTCAGCCGTACCGAGCTCGTATTGTTCGTCGTCGGCGGCGTGTTCGTGGCCGAAGCGGTGTCGGTCGTGATCCAGGTCGTCTCGTTCAAGCTCCGCGGTCGTCGTGTCTTCCGCTGCGCCCCGATCCACCATCACTTCCAGTTCGGCGGCATGCCGGAGACCCGCGTCGTGGTGCGGGCCTGGGTCGTGTCGGCGCTGCTGGGGATGACCAGCCTGGCCCTGTTCAAGGTGCGATGATGACGACCGGCGCGACGTCCGACCCTGCGGCGAAGGTGCATCTGCGCGAACTCGACCACCTCATGCTGGTCACCGTCGCGCTGGCCTGTCTCGGCCTGGTCATGGCGGTCTCGGTGCTGGGGTCCCGGGTCGGGGTCGGGCCGCTGATGGCAGTCCAGCAGCACAGCTGGAAGCTGATGTTCGGGCTCGCCGCCTTCCTCGTGGCGGCGGCGGTGCCGATGCGTCTGCTGCAGCGCGCCGCGTTGCCGCTGTTCGTCGTCACCACGGTGGCCTGCCTCCTGCCCCACCTCACCCGCGACGTCAAGGGCGCGCATCGTTGGATCCACATCGGTGACTACCAGTTCCAACCGGTCGAGCCGGCGCGGTTCTTCATGATCCTGGCGGTGGCGCTGCTGCTCGGCCGCGCCGGCAACAGCGTGGCCACGTTCCGCCGCGGCTTCTACCCGGCGATGGGATGCGCCGCGCTGCTGGCAGGCGTGCTGCTGACCCAGCCCGACAACGGCAACGCCCTGATCGTGCTCGGCATCACCAGCGTCCTGGCGCTGATCGCCGGGGTCCGCATGCTGCACTTCGCGCCGTTCGCGTTGGTCGGCGCGGCGTTGTTCTCGCTGGTCGCGCTGCAGCACGACTACGTCCGCAGTCGCATCGATCAGTTCCTCGCGCCGGCGCCGAGTTCGCAGGTCGGGCTCGGCCTGATCGCCGTCGGCTCGGGTGGGGTTGCGGGTCGCGGGCTCGGCCAGGGCTGGATGAAGATGGGCTTCGTGCCGGAGGCGCACAACGACTTCGTGTTCGCGATCATCGGCGAGGAGTTCGGCTTCCTCGGCTCGGCCTTCGTGTTGCTGTCCTTCACCGCGTTCGGTTGGATCTGCTGGCGGCTCGCGCTGAAAGTGCGCGATCCGTTTCTTCGCTACGTGGTTTGCGGTTACGCTCTGATGATCTGCATGCAGGCAGCTGCGAATCTGCTCGTGGTCAGCGGGTGGGCTCCGGCCAAGGGCATCGATCTCCCGTTCGTCAGCACGGGTGGCACGAGCCTCATGTTCTGTTTCGCGGCGGTTGGACTGATCGGCAACGCGGCGCGTGCCGACCGCTCCGGCGCCTTTCAACATGGTTAGCCAACTGGCGGTCTCGATACCTGGGAGGGTGTTATGGGCCAACTCGAGAAGTACGGCCTCTACGTTCTGTGTCTGCTGATCTTCCTCATCCTCGGCGTGACCCTGTGGGGGAGCGGCGAGATCAAGGACCGCGGTGCTCGTGAACGTTCGGTGTCCAAGGACCTCAACGCCACCACTGTCGGCGACGAGGTCGAACGCTCCAACGGCGGCCGACCGATCGACGCGACGGCCGGTAGCGGTGGCGGCAACAAGGCGGCGCTGCCCGACTTCAAGGCGCTGCTGCAGCCGCAGACGCCGCCGAAGAAGGACCCCACGATCGGCAAGGGTGGTCGCGCCGTCGACGTCGGCGAAGGCGGCGGTCCGAACCAGCCCGAGGTGCCGGTCGTGAATCCTGAACCGCCGGCACCGCCGCCGGCCTCGACGGCGCGGGGTACGCACGTCATCAAGAGCGGCGACAACTTCGAGTCGATCGCCCTGAAGTACTTCGGCGAGAGACTGCTGCGCGTCGAGATCTCACGACTCAACCCGAAGCTCGATCCGCGCCGACTGCAGGTCGACCAGGAGGTCGTGTTGCCGAGCGCCGCCGAGGTCGAGCAGTTCCTGGCGAAGCGCAGGCCGTCGCGTCCGACGACCGTCGTCGGCAGCTCCTACACCATCGTGGGTGGCGACACCATCGAAGGGATCGCGTCGCGTCTGCTCGGCTCGCGCAAGCGGTCCAAGGAGATCCAGGATCTCAACCCCGGCGTCGATCCGACGAATCTGAAGATCGGGTCGACCTTGCGCCTGCCGAAGAAGTAGCCGTGAGCTGTCATGGTGCGGCGCGTCTGTCTCGTTAGCGGTGGCACCGGCGGTCATCTGATGCCGGCCGTGGCGCTCGCGCGTACGCTGCGCGAACGTGGCCACGAACCGATGCTCATCACCGCCGGGCGTGAGGTCGAGCGCACGATGCTCGCGCGCGAGTTGCCCGACCTGCCGTCTCGGGCGTTGCCGGCGGCGCAGGTTCGGCCGCCGGCGATGATGCTGCCGTGGTGGCTCGGGCGGGCGACGTTCGCCGCCCGTCGCCTGCTGCGCGACGAACGGGTCGATTGCGTGGTCAGCACCGGGGGGCGCACTTCCCTGCCGGTGGGACTGGCCGCGCGCAGCCTCGGCGTGCCGCTTTACCTGCTCGAACAGAACGCGGTGACCGGCCGCGCCAACCGCTGCCTGCAGCCGTTCGCCGATGCCGTCTACCTCGGATTGCCGCCGGCCGGTCCGCACCCGCGGCGACGGCAACTCGTGACCGGCACCCCGCTGCGACGCGAGGTCGGGCAGATCGATCGCGAGCCGGCGCGGCGGCGGCTTGGGCTGTCGACCGCGGGGCGGGTCGTGCTCGTCGTCGGCGGCAGCCAGGGGGCCAGGCCGCTCAACGAATTGGTGCCGCTCGCACTCGCGCAGGTCGCCGGTTCCTGGCGTGCCGGCGGCGCCGAAATCGGTGGGCGGCTGACAGTCGTGCACCTGGCCGGTGCCGGCCGCGACGCCGAGGTCGCGGCGCGCTATGCGGCGGTGGCCGGGTGCATCGATGCGCGTGTCGAGGCCGGCAGCGGCGACATGGCGGGCTGCTACGCCGCCGCCGATCTCGTCGTCTGTCGCGGCGGCGGCACGACCGTGGCCGAGCTGGCGGCCGCCGGCCGGCCGGCGCTGATCGTGCCCTATCCGTACCACGGCGATCAGCAGCAGCTGCGCAACGCCGAGGTGCTGGTCGCGGTCGATGCAGCCGTGGTCATCGAGGAGCGCGAGCTCGGCCAGCACGGTCCCGACCGCGGGCTGCAGCGACTAGCCGCCGCGCTAGGGTCGTTGCTCGCCGACCCGGGGCGACTCGCGACCATGGGGGTGGCGGCGCGCAGCGTCGGTCATGACGACGCCGCCGCCGCCATC
>JAGQRA010000852.1 GCA_020425885.1 Planctomycetota bacterium
GCTCGGCGAGGCCGACGCGACCTCCGTGGTGGCGCATGTCGGGGTCGGCGGTCGAGCGATCGTGGTCGTCCCCCGCCTCGTCCCGGACGACCGGATCTGGCCGGGGCGGGTCCCAGCGGTCGTGCCCTTGGACCGCGTGGGCGAGCTCGACGGCGACAAGCTCGTGATCGACGGCGTCGCGTTCATGGAGATCGTCGGCGAGGCGGACGCGATCGCGGAATCCACGAGCCTGCTCCCGGTTGATCCCCAGGTCAAGAAGCAGATTGTCCGGCGGCAGCTCAAGGCCGAAATCAAGGGCCACCTCAACGACGATGTGCTCATCGCCGCTCGGCTGACGCATGGTTCGACGAGGAAGGCCGCCAGCGCATTGACGCAGCAACTGGGTCGGTCCGTGTCCAAGGACCAGGTCCAGCGTGCCATCGACCGCGCCGGTGGGCTGGCTGCGATCTCCGAACTCGACGACTCGAACTCCGTCGCCCGGACTGTCGCGTCGCACAGCCGCGACAGGACAAAGAAAATCGAGCAGTATCGCTAAGGCCTGCATTTGCAGATCTTTGCAGACTTCGGGGCGGGTCTTTGGCTCGCCCTGTTTCTTGCGCCATCCGCGACACCCCGGCCCTCGTCCGAGGCCGGCCGGCTCATCACCGGCCAGTCACGGGCGCACCGGTGTTCTTCCACGACGAGCTGTCGCGGCACCGCTTCCGACGTGTTCCTGGTGACTGGTTCGGGAGCCCAACCGCCGGCCTCGGAGCAATCCGATGGCCGACAGGCACACCGTTGTCAGCGACCCGTTCACCGCCAAGCTCATCCGCATCAAGGCCGCGCAGCTCTGCCGGCGCAGCGACTTCTCGAGGTCGGACTACGACGACCTCCGGCAGGGCATGGTCGCCTACCTGATCGAGAAGGCGCACCTCTTCGACCCCGATCGCGGCAACATCGAGTCGTTCGTCACGACCGCGATCAACACGTTCGTCCGCATGGAGCTGCGCTTCCGTTCCCAGGAGAAGCGCAGCGGGAACCTCGTTGCGGTCTCGCTCGAGCAGACCGAGGTGGGTGGCCGTGGTGGCGTTACCGCGCTCCGCGACGCCGCCGGCGAGCGTGACGGGTGCCGACGCACCGCGACGGTCACGCCGGACGCGTTCGAGTCGGTGGACCTTGCCGACGCCGTTAGGCACGCCATGTCCCGGCTTCGCCCCGAGGACCGCGACCTGGTCGAGCACGTCGCGCAGCACGGCTGGTCGAGCGCCTCGCGCGAGTGGACGCGGCGGATGGGCCGTCCGATCTGCCGCCGCTGGATCGAGCGGCGGCTGGCTTCGCTGCGGTCCGCGTTCGAGGACGCGGGCCTCGGCCTTGCCTGAGTGCGCACTCCGAGGCGGCGCGGCATAGGTGGCAGGAGGAGGCCGCGCCCGCCTCCGTCGCCCGACGACCGGCCCCGGGGCGCCGTTCGGCAGCAGTCCCCGGGGCCGGCAGGGGCGACCCCGATCGCAGGAGGCACCGCGTGCAGAGCACCGTTCTTCGATTCACGTTCGACAGCCGAATCGACCTCAGCGACGCCGAGGCGACGCTGCACCTGGCCATTCTGGCGGCCGAGGGTCTGTACGGCGAGGCCCGTGTCCGGATGGACGTCGCCTACTTCGCCGATCGGGCGCATCGCGTCATCCATCTGGACACGGGCTCCCAGTCTGGTGACGCCGTGGCCCGGATCTTCACGATCTTCGCCGCCCGCGAGTTCGGAGACCGCGCGTTCGCCGTCCGCCGCGTCCGCGTGGCCCAGCCCCTGACGCCGGCACCGGCGGGAGCGGCGGCTTGAGCAACAGGAACACCGAGAGCGACGCGCCGCTGGTGCGGCTTGGCCAGGGCGACTACGAGCGCGAGATCCGCCCTGAGGATCTGGATGGATCCGAACGCCCGACGCACGAACTCAACCTCAGCTTCCTCATCACTGAGCCCGCGACCGTCTACCACGCCAAGGCCAAGGACAACCTCTCGTCGCACCAGCTCGCCGACTTTCGGCGCTGCCCGAAGCTGTTCCGGCGGAAGCAGCTCGGCCTCGTGCCGCAGCGAGACTCGGCGGCGTACGCGGTTGGGCGGGCCGCTCACGTGCTCATCCTTGAGGGACGGGAGCGGTTCGAGGCCGAGTTCGCGGTCGGCGGGCCGATCAACCCGAAGACCGGCCAGCCGTTCGGCGTACAGACGAAGGCGTTTGCCGACTGGGCAGCGTCGGTCGGCCGACCGGTGTTGAGCGACGCAGACGCTGCGCTGCTCGAGCAGATGCGCGCCGGGGTGCATGACCACGTATTCGCCCGCGAGCTGCTGCGGTCGGGCGTCGCCGAAGGCGTGGTGCGGGCCGAGTACGGCGGCGTGCCGTGCCAGGCACGAATCGATTGGATCAACCCCGTCGACGGCCGCGGCATCGTCGACCTGAAGACCTGCGACAACCTCGACGACTTCGAGCGCGACGTTCACCGCTACGGCTACGTCCACCAGATGAGCTTCTACCGCGAGCTGGTGGTCGAGGCCTGCGGTGTCGAGCTCGAGGTGCATCTGGTCGCGATCGAGAAGCGCGAGCCGTACCGCTGCGGCGTGTGGCAGCTCTCGCGTCGGCTGCTCGACCGGGCCGCCGACGAGAACCTCGCCGCCATCAACGAGCTGAAGCGTTGCCGTGAGCACGACATCTGGCAGACCCGGTTCGAGTCGCTGCGGCTGATCGACATCGAAGCACCCGCCCTGTCATCAACCCACCCACAGGAGAACGCATGAGCCTGATGAAGCACATCGAGCGCGGTCGAGCCGCACGCCCCCGCCGGATCATGGTCTACGGCACGCACGGCATCGGGAAGTCGACCTTCGGCGCGATGGCCGAGCGGCCGGTGTTCATCCAGACCGAGGACGGCCTCGCGGACATCGACGCCGAGCGGTTCCCGCTGGCGACGGAGTTCAAGCAGGTCATCGA
>JAGQRA010000853.1 GCA_020425885.1 Planctomycetota bacterium
CGCAGTTCGGGCACCTCGGCGGCCACGGTCAGCTCGACATCGGCGCGGCGCAGGTGCTCGTCGAGGCCTTCGACAACGGCACCGTCGACGGCGAGCCGCAGCAGCTCGAGGCGGACGCCGGCGAGCAGGAAGGCCATGCCGGGCGGCGGCTGCTCACCGTCGGACCAGAGTGCGAGCGTCGCCTGCGCGGTGGCGATCGCCGCCTCGACCTGTCCGGCGGCCAACTGCGACGCGACCAGCCAGCGGCGGGCGTGCGTGCGATGCTGCCGCAGCAAAGCCGGGTCGGCTTCGGGCATGTCATCGAGCAGACGCAGCGCGTCCTCGAGCAACTCGCCGCCGACGAGACGCCCGCCCGGCAGCAGCGCGAGGCGACCGCTCGAGAAGCGCGTCAGGAACCGGCTGATGGCGTCGAGCGCCCGGTCGCGACTCAGCTCCGCGCTGCGCTTCTCGTTCTCGAGCGCAACCAGCGAACGGCTCTGCTGCCAGGCCAGGACCGCCGGCAGCACGATCGCCATCACGGCGCCGGCCAGCAGCAACGCGGCGGCGATGCGGTGCCGGCCGAGCCATCGCCGGCATCGGATCAGGCGCGGCAGCGCCCGCGCGCGGATGGCGCGACCTTCGAGCACGGCGCCGAGATCGTCGGCGAAGGCCGCCGCGCTGACGTAGCGACGTTCGGCGTCGACCTCCATCGCCGTCGCCAGCACGACCCGCAGCTCGGTGGGAATGGCGCGGTTGTGCGGCCCGGTCGTGATGCCCTGCAGGATCCGCTGGCGCAGCTGCTCGGCATCGTCGGCGACGAACGGCGGCTCCAGGTCGAGCAGCTGGAACAACGTCGCGCCGAGCGAGTAGACATCGGCGCGTTCGTCCGCGGTGCGACCGCGGAGCTGCTCGGGGGCCATGTAGGCCGGCGAGCCCGGTTCGCCGCCGGTGCGCGTCAGCCGCGGATCGCCGGCGATGCGGGCCAGGCCGAAGTCGAGCAGCAGCGCATGGCCGTCGGGCGTCAGCATGACGTTCGCCGGTTTGACGTCGCGGTGCACGACGCCGAGCCGGTGGGCGTGCTCGAGCCCATCGGCCGCCTGGCGCACGAGCGCGACGCAGGTCTGCCAGTAGCCGCCGGCGGCCCAGGTCGACTCGGCGCGATCGCCGCCGTCGTCGTCGCCATCGCCAATGGCAGCGTCATCGTCGATCGCGCGCCGCAGGTCGAGCCCGGTCAGCGACGCCGGGGCGCGGCCGCGCAGCCGCGCGACGGCGGTCGCGATCGAACAACCGGCGATCCGCTGCATCGCGTACCACGGCATGCCGTCGTGTTCGCCGGTGGCGACGATCGGCACGATCGCCGGGTGCGACAGCCGGGCGATGGCGTCGATCTCGCGGCGGAAGCGCTCGCGCGTGCCGGCGAACGGCAACAGATCGGGACGCACGATCTTGAGCGCGACGGTGCGGCCGAGGCTCTCCTGCTCGGCGAGGAACACGACCCCCATGCCGCCGCCGCCGAGGCGCTGCAGCAGGCGGAACTCGCCGAACCGTTCGGGCAGATCGGCGTGGGCGTCGCGGGCCAGGAGGCCGGTGCCGCGGAACGCGGCGACCAACTCCTCGACGCGCGCGCGATGCTCGGCGTGCCCGGCGAGGAACTCCGCGAGCCCTTCGTCACCGCCGCGGTCGAGCGCCTCGAGGGCGCCGGCGACCAGGTCTTCGAGCCAGGTGGCGCCGGGGTCAGGTGTCGGTTGGGTCGGAGGTCGCGACATCGTCGGAAGCGGAGGGGGAACGGAGCAGGGGCGCAAGGGCCCCTGTTCCTGCAGGGAGCGGGCGCGGCGGCGGTCACGCGGATTTCGCGGATCGGGTGTGACAGGGCGCGCCGTCGCCTCCCTTCGGAGCGAAACGGGGCCTCGCCCTGACATTGCCAACCCCAACCACCCCACAGTCATGATCCCCAGAACGCCTCGCGCCTTCGCGCTCCTCATCCTGCCGTTGACCACGTCCCTGGCGCTGCCGGCGCAGCAACCCGCCGCGCCGGCGAGCGCCGTCCATCCCGCCTCCGAATCGCTGCCGGCCACGTTGAGCTGGCCGAGCGACCGCGTGTTCACCGATGTGCCCGCCGACGACACCGTGTGGGCGACGGCCGGCGACTGGAAGGCGGCCTTCACCGCCGCCGGGCTCGAGTTCCTGGTGGCGTCCGCTGCCGATGCGGCCGCGGTGCGCGCCACGTTCGCCCTCGCGACCGTACGCTGCGGCGGCGAGCCGATGCCGACCGCGGCCGCGCGGCCGGTGCTCCGCGGTCAGCGCGTCAGCTACGAGCGCGGCGTCGTGATCGAGTCGTTCGATCTGCGCGCCGACGGCATCGAGCAGCAATGGCGCTTCGACGCGTTGCCGACCCGCGGCGCGCTCGAACTCGAGATCGCGGTCGGCGCCGACCTCGCCGTGACGCCGACGAGCGGCGGCCACCTGCTGACGACACCGGCGGCCGGCATCAGCTACGGCAGGGCGACCGCGATCGACGCGCTCGGCAACCGTGCGGCGCTCGTCACCGAGTGGACCGGGTCGACGCTGCGCATCACCGTGCCGCCGAGCTTCGTCGCCGCGGCAGCGCTGCCGCTCGTCGTCGATCCGTTGATCGGCACGGTGGGCTCGACCGGCTCGAGCATCAGGGAACTCACCGCCACCGACATCGCCGCGGACGCCACGCTCGGGCAGTACTACGTCACCTACGAGCGCGCCTACAGCGCGACCGACCACGACGTCTATCTCGCCTGGTTCGACCAGGCGATGCAGCCGCAGGGGATGCTGGCCATCGACCTGACCACCGATACTTGGGTGCGGCCGCGCGTCGCCACGCTCGAGATGCCCGACAGGGGCTGCGTCGTCGCCCAGGTGAGCACCGGCAACCAGTCGCCGTTCACGGTCCGCGGGCGGCTGTTCGCGGGCGGCGTGCAGACAACGGTGACGGCGCCGTGGACCATCGCCGGCACCGCCGTCGTCGACTGCCTGGCTCCGGACATCGGCGGCGACGCCGATCCGGTCGGTCCGTCGCGCTTCCTCGTCGCCTACGAGAGCCAGGGCAGCTCGGTCAACAACTCGACGGCCTGGTGCCGCACGTTCGACTTCAACGGCTACATGCTGTCCTCGCAATCACTGCCGTCGCCGATCGGCTTCGAGCAGGGCATCGCGGTCAGCAAGTCATGCGGCGTGCACGGCAGCGGCAACGAAGGCTGGGCGCTCGTCCATCGCCACTACGACTACCAGGCGGTGAACGGCAAGCTCTACGCCTGGTTCGTCGACCGCACCGGCGCCATCCACGATCCGGTCGGCACCACCGACTACGTCGAGCTGACCGGACTGACGCTCAACCTCGGCAGCGAATGGGACGTCTCGTCACCGACCACCGGCCAGAACGGCCCGACGTTCCTGGTGGCGGAGACGCGCGTCAACGTGCTCACGTCGCGCGGCGCGATCTTCGGCCACGTCATCGACTACCAGGGCAACATCCTCGCCGCCGACGTTCCTCTGGCAGTCGGCGGCGATCGCCGCAGCCCATCGGTCGACTGTGACGGCCGTCGCTTCGTGATGGCCAACGAGAATCGCTACACCGGCGGCGACGTCGACGTGCAGGTGTCGACGCTCGCCTTCCTCGGCGGCCAGCTGCACCAACAGGACACCGACACCGTCTCGTTCGACCCGACCGCCGACTTCGACCCGACGATCTGCGCGGTGCCGGTCGCGGGCCTCAACCACTACGGGCTCGCCTGGATCAACCAGACGAACGGCAACTGGACGGTGCGCGCGCGACCCTATCTCGGCGTCGCCGCCGGCGGCTTCACGGTGCGGGCGACCGGGTGCGGCAACCTCAACACCATCACGCTCGGCGAGCCGCAGATCGGTCATTCGTTCGCCGTCGGCCTGACCAACGTCACCGGCCTCGCCGGCTTCCTCGCCGGCGCGCCGGTGTCGTGGACGGTGGGGCCGTGCCCGACCTGCCTGCAGGGCGTCAACGGCTCAGCGCTCGTCACCTCGATGGTGCAGGTGAACGTCCCCGGCGACCCGGGGCTGGTCGGCGTCACGCTGGCGCTGCAGGGTTGGCAGTTCGATCCGGCCGGTGGCCCATGCCTCGGTCAGGTGTCGCTCGGCGACACGATCGACTTCACCGTGCAGTAGGTGCGTACGGTGCCGGGACCAAAAACCACCTGTGCGATCTGGTCCCGGCACCGGGGATTGACAGTCGGCCCGTCGCCATCGAGGGTTTGCAGCATGGCCCTCCGCCCCGCCTGCCTGCGTTCACCCGCCCCTGATCTCCCGGTCGCCGCGGCGACTTCTGCAGCAGGAACATCCATGTCTCGACACATGACTCTGTCGATCCCGACCGCCGTCCTGCTCGCCTCATCGGCCCTGGCCCAGCAGCTGGCGTGGCCGCGGGGCCGCACTCCGAACCCGCTCGTCCCGGAGGACAACTACACCCTGCTGCTGGCGGCAGACCTCGACAACGACGGCGATCAGGACCTCGCCGCCTGCAACCAGGCCGGGCTGTGGATCCTGCGTCGCACCGGCAAGGTATCGTGGGCACCGGAGCAGCTCGCGTGGACCACGACCCCACAGGTCCAGCCGGGCGTCAAGGCGGCGGCGTGGGACGACTTCGACCAGGACGGCGACCTCGACCTGTTCGTCGGCTTCCAGCAGTGGCTGCCGGCGCCGATGCCGGCCGGGGTGTTCCGCAACGACGGCACGAACTTCACCTGGATGGGGCAGATCCCGATGACGCTCTACGGCGGCATGACCGGCGTCGCCAGCGGCGACATCGACGGCGACGGCTTCGCCGACGTCGTCATCGGCAACGGCGGCGGCACGCAGGTGCGGATCAACGACGGCACCGGCGGCTTCGGCACGATCCCGCTCACGATCTCGACCGGCGCCAACGCGGTGCCGGCGCTGTTCGACCGCGACGGCGACGGCGACCTGGACCTCGCGATCGCCTCCGACGGCGGACTCGAACTGTTCGACAACACCGGTGGCAGCCTGGTCGCGACGACCGCCCCGCTGCCGACCACGCTCGGCACGCGCGTCGTCGCCGCCGACCTGGACCAGGACGGCCGCGTCGATCTCGCAGTCGTCGACGACAGCCGCGTCGACGTCCTGTGGAACGATCCGGCCGGCTGGACGCTCGCCTCCGCCGTGCTCGCAGGGAGCTGGCCTGTACTGCAACTCGCGGTCGGCGATATCGACATGGACGGCGACGCGGACCTCGTCGCGCGTTTCCGCGACGGCGTCGACTGGTTGCAGAATGGCGGCAGCCGCACGTTCCTGCGGCGGGCGGGGCTGCGGCACGGGGGTGCTGGCCCGACGGACACGATGGAGGTCGCGAACCTGACCGGCCGCGCGGGAGACGACGTCGTCTGCGGCTGGTTCGATCGGACCATGACCGTGCTCTACACGGCGCCGGTGCCGTTCGAGGATCCCATAGCCGACCTGCGCGTGCCGGCGATCCTTGGCGCCCCCCTGGAGCCGGCGGTCGGCGACGTCGACGGCGACGGCATCGAAGACCTCGTGTTCCCGGGCATGTTCACGGCTGAGCCGCAGGTCGTACGGCGGGACGGGCGCGGCGTCCTGCGGAGCACGCCGATCCCGGGTGGGAGCAGAACGGCCACACGGGCGTGGCTCTGCGACCTCGATGACGATTCGGATCTGGACCTCGTGTTGGGCGAGGACACCGGCTTGCCGCTGACGGTGCAGATCCTGACCAACGACGGGGCCGGCGGCTTCACCGTCGCGCAGAACGTGCAGCCACCGTTCTACGCCCAAGAACTCCAGTTCGGCGACATCGACGCCGACGGCGATATCGACATCCTCAGCGGGCAATCCGGTCAGGTCGACGTGATCGAGAACCGGGGAACCGCCGGGTTCGTGCCGGTCGGACCGTACCCGGGCGTCGTGGCGACGAGCGGCGGCGGCTTCCTCCGCGCCGGCGACCTCGACGGCGACGGCGATCTCGACTTCCTGCTCGGTCGCGTAACGGCCGGCGTGCCGGTGTTCCTCGGCGATGGCACCGGCGGCTACACCATCGGCGGTGTGGTGCCGACATCCTACTACCTCAGCAACGGCGATCTCGTCGACGTCGACCGCGATGGCGACCTCGACTTCGTCTCGCCGGTGAGGCCTGGCGGGATCCAGGTCTTCCGCAACAGCGGCGCCGGCACGTTCGCCGAGGTGCCCGGCGCCTTGCCGCCCGGGCCGGTCGGCTTCCGCCAGTATCTCTTCGATCTCGACGGCGACGGCGCGCCGGAGATCTTCGACTTCGCCTACACGCCGAAGCTGTACCGCAACGACGGCTCGGGAACGTTCACGGACGCGACCGGCAACCTCTTTGCGACGAGCTTCGGCGGCCTGGAGCAGTTCGCCTTCGGCGACTTCGACGGCGACGGCGACGACGACGTGCTGGTGCGAATCGGCGGCACCTGGCGACGGTTCCAGAATCGCCAGCGTGACGCGTGGAGCCAACAGATCGTGCGCCCGGGTGGCCAACTGCGCGTGAACTTCGAGGCCACCGCGACGGCGCCCGGCACCGGCACGGCGATCCTGCCGATGGTCTCCTTCTCCCCGGGGCCGCCGCTCGAGGTCACGGGGCTCGCCGGCAGGTTCCAGCTGCCGACCACGGGCTCGTTCCTCGTCGCGGTGCTCGCCGCGCCGACGAACACGGCGACCTGGTCGGTGGCGATCCCACAGCACCCGAGCTTCGTCGGCCTCGGGCTCTTCGTGCAGGGGCTCGTCGTCGGGCCGAACGTCATCCAGGGTTACACCAACCTGGTCTACGAACGGGTCCTGCCGTAGGCACGCCGCTCTCGGCATCGGCGCGTTCGCCTGGACGCTGTGGTGGCCCGCGGCGGCGATGCAGAACGCGCGGACACTCGCGCTGTCGACCGACGAGACCGAGGTCGGCGTTGCCTGCTGGCAGAGCAGTCAATGCACGATCACCGCTGCGCCGACGTTCGTCCGCCTCGACGCCGCGACCGGTCTCGTGCTCGGCACCGTCAGCATCCCGATGAACTCCAACCACCCCGCCGCGCAGAACCTCCGCAGCGTGCCTACCGCTGAGGCGATGCCGCCGGCTGCCGGCGCCGCAGTTTCCCGCACGACCTCCACACGATCTTGGCATGATGCGCGCCCGGGCCGGAGTCCGTTGGCCATTCGCGCGCGCCACGGCTCCCGTGCCGTGCTGAGCAACTGCCATGAGAGAGATCCTCCACCGTGCCATCGCCGCCGTCCTTCTGGTCCCCCCCGTGGCCGCGCAATGGGGCTTCATCCAGCCCCAGAACCGGCCGCCCGACCGCGACGGAGCGCTGCTCGGCTACGACCTGCCCAACAACCGGATGCTGATGTTCGGCGGCAACTGGAGCAACGACCTCTGGTCGCTGCAGAACGGAGTCTGGACGCAGCTGCAGCCCAACCCGCAGCCGCCGTCGCGGACACGCGGCAGCATGGCGGTCGACTCGATCTCCGGCACCGTGGTGCTGTACGGCGGTGACGGCGGGACGCGCTACGCGCTCGACGACACCTGGGAGTGGAACGGCACGGCATGGAGCCAGGCGACCTCGGCCCAGACCCCTGGCGGCCTGGCGCTGCATGGCATGGCCTTCGATCTCGTGCGCCAGACCACCGTGCTGTTCGGCGGCAGGAACGACAGCTGGATACCGAACCAGCAGTCGCAATCGACGTGGGAGTTCAGCAACGGCAACTGGACGAACGCCTCGCCCGCCGCGTCCCCGCCGGCGCGCGTCGAGGCGGCCATGTGCTACCACCCGGCGCTGAACCTGGTGTTCCTGTTCGGCGGCGAGGACAGCGCGGGCATGGGGCTCGACGACACCTGGACCTACGACGGCACGTCGTGGCTGCAGATCAACGCGACGGGCCCGCGGCCGAGCCCGCGCGCCGGCTCGGGCATGGTGCCGGTCCTGACCCGCAATCTCTGTGTGCTCACCGGCGGCCGCGACCCCGGCGCGTTGGTGACGACGATCTTCAGCGACACCTGGGAGCACGACGGCGTCAGCTGGCGCCTCGCGCCGGCGGCGCACGGCAGCATCGTGCCGGCGCGACAGCGCTTCGCGATGGCGCACGACATCGTGCGCGACCGCATCGTCGCCTTCGGCGGGGTCACGGTGAACAACGCGCTGCAGAGCGACACCTGGGAGTACGGCGCGCACTGGCGGCGGTTCGGCACCGGCTGCGCCGGCTCTGCTGGCGTACCCGCGCTGAACGGCGGCGTCCTGCCCCAGCTCGGTCAGACCTGCGATGCCGCGCTCGCCAATCTGCCGACGACGAGCAGCCTCGCCTTCATGGCCATCGGCCTGTCGCGCCAGCAGTGGTCGTTCGGCACCCTGCCCGCGCTGCTGACCAACTTCGGCATGCCGGGCTGCCGCGCCTACACCAGCGCCGACGTGCTCACCGCGGTCCCGGTGAGCGGCGGCGTCGGCCAATGGAGCTGGAACGTGCCGTCGTCGATCGTCTACATCGGCGCCGAGTTCCACCTGCAGGGGTTGGTGCCCGACGCCAGCGCCAACGCCGCGGGCCTGACCGTGAGCAACGCGGCGACGATGGTCCTCGGCTGGTAGCCGAACGTACGGTGCCGGGACCAAAAACCACATCCCCGCGCCGGCGTCGCTGCGGTCCTGTCCCCGCCTGCCCGGCGCGGATGGCAACCGCCATGCTTGCGCCGATGCTGCGCGGCTTGCCGCGTCAGCACGCTGCGCGGCTTGCCGCGTCAGCGCGATTCGTCGCCGGACTCCGCGTTCGCGTCTTCCGCGACTCCGGCCCGTTCGGCCGCGGTGATCAGCTGATCGAGGGCGACGATGCGCGGGTTGTGCGCATCCGCGCCGGCTACGAATGCCTGGTTCAGGCTCGCCCGGGCGGCCGCGGCATCGCCGGCCTCGAGCTCGGCATAGGCGAGGTTGGCATGCAGCTCGGGCGGCGCCGGCGTCGCCGTCATCGCCGCGAGGAACTCACGCGCGCCGTCGATCTCGCCGAGCGCCAACATCACGGCGCCGAGATTGCTGGCGGTGGCGGCGCTCGCCGCGGCCTCGTGCGCACGCGCCATGTAGTGCCGCGCCGAATGGGCCGAACCGCTCGAGAGTTCGAGGGATCCCCGCGCCGTGAGCGCGACGACATCATCACCATCGAGGGCGAGCGCACGATCCAGCAGGATCCTTGCGCGCGGCGCATCGCCCTTCTGCGCGTGCAGGATGCCGGCCGCCACGAGTGCCGTGGTATTGCGCGGTTCGAGGGCGATGGCGCGATCGATGGCATCGATCGCGTCGCGAACACGACTCTCGTCCAGCGCCACCTGCGCCCGGTCGAGCCAATGCGAGGCCAGGCCGCGGCGCGTCACCGTCAGGCCGCGATCTTCCGGCAGGGCGCCGGGCGGACCGTCGGGCACGCGCACGCCGGGGCCGGCGCCGGCCGCCGAATCACCCTGCAGGTGACTCGCCGACCAATCCTCGGGTCGGAAGCCGTCGAGGCCGATCGAGTTCCACTGGAAGCCGCGCCGCAGCTGCACCAGCCGATGCGATCCGCGACGCACCTCCTCGCGGATCCAGGTGTCGTCGAGCACGCGCGGTGACAGCAGGATCATCAGCTCGACCTCGGTCCGGCTCTGCACAGTGTTCGAGAACAGCTGGCCGACGAACGGAATGTTCATCAGGAACGGCACCCCCTGCCGGGTCTCGTCCTTGCGCGTCGACCGCAGCCCGCCGAGCGCGATCGCCTGCCCGTCGGAGACCCGCACCAGCGTGGTCGCCGTGCGTTCGCTGACGATCGGAACCTCGATCAGACCATCCGGGGTGACGACCTTGCCGGTCTGCTCCCGGACCCGAGGCGTGATCGCGACCGACAGGATGCCGTCCTCGCCGATCATCGGCCGCACGTTGAGCGAGACACCGGTATCGACGAACTCGACGCCGTACTCGGTGCGCGCCACGCCCTGGTCGTCGATGACCTCGCGCGTGATGTACGGCACCTGGTCGGTGACCGCGATGTTCGCCGGCTGGTTGTTCATCGTCGACACCCGCGGACTGCTCAGGACCCGCACCTCGCCCTGCCGCTGCAGGGCATCGACGAAGGCCGAGAAGTCGCCGGTGTCGAGCACGCCGAACGTCAACGCCGAGCCGCCGGAGCTGGCCACCTGCGACACCACGCCACCGCCGGTCGCGAGGCCGGTCTTGTTCGCATTGAACAGGTTCGGCAGCAAGGACCAGTTGACGCCGAGGTTGTAGGCGTCGTTGAGCCGGACCTCGAGCACGCGGGCCTCGAGCGACACCTGCCGGTTGGCGCGATGGATCGTGGTGTTGACCAGCTCGCGCAGGCGCGCGATCCGGCTCGGACGCGCCTCGACATGGATGGTGGCGGCGGATCGGTTGACGACGACGCTCGAATCGTCGCCCATCAGCTGAGGTAGGATCGCCTGCAGATCGGACCAGAAGTCGCCGGAGTTGTTGCCGCCGCCCGAGTCCTGCCCGCCCGCATCACCGCTGGCGCCGGCACCGGTCATCAGGTCGATGAACAGCGTGTCCTTGACCCGATCGCGGACCCGCAGGTAGTCACCGTCCCACTCGTAGCCGAGATCGGCGCTGCGCAGCAGCGCTTCGAAGGCCTGCTCGACCGTGGATTGCTTGATGTCGAACGTGCACTCGACCGCCTGCGCCGAGGGCTCGACGATCAGGTTGATGTCCGAGTCGCGGAACAGTGCCAGCAGCACGTCGCCGATCGGCGTGTTGCGTGCCTGCAGCGACTCCATTGCCTGGCCGACGACCCGACTCGCGGCCAGGTCGGGCATCGGCACGACGATCATGGGCTGGTAGGAGGGCTTGCCGACGCCTTCCCGCTGATCGAGGTGTGGGGCCGACGCGTTGCCGATCGGCGTGCAGGCGGCGACGCCCAGTACGAGGACGGCGATCGTGACGGATCCGAATGACGACTTCATTTCCTCTCCTGAGCCTTGAGGGCCCGCGTGTACTCGATGATCGACGATTCGCCACCGGCCCTGGTGCCGGCAGTACCGTCGGCCTCGCTGACGCGGCTCGCCTCGAGGGCGGCCGCCTCGGCGCGGCGTTGCTGTTCGGCCCGGAACTCCTGCGGCCACTCGTCCTCGAGGTCGTAGGTCAGGGTTCTCATGCCCCACGTTGCGACGACCTTGTCGCGTTCGATCGCCTTGACCACCAATCCCATGGCCTCGCCGCCGATGCCGACGACCTGGCCGCCGAGCACGGCGCGGCGCGAGTGAGCGCTGACCATGACGACGCCGAGCCTGGCCCGCGGCGGATCGCTGCCCTCCCAGAGGATGGTCCGGGTGGCGATCTCACCCGCCGGGGCCGCCGCCGCAGTCTGCGCTTCCTCGAGCAACGAGAAGGCGACACGCACCGCGGTGCCGCGATCGAACGACCCGAACGCGGCGAGCAGATCGGGCCAGACCACCGTCCCTTCGTCGCTCGATCCGCCGAGCTGATCGACCGGATCCGGCATGACGATCGCCTCGGATGACGCCGCGCTGTTCGACTCGGAGCTGCCGCCCAGACCGAGGAGCGAGTTCGCCGCCAACGCCGCCGCACCGAGCAGGAACACGACCGCGACGACCGGGTTGGCCTTCTTCTTCCTGCGCTTCATTGGCCGCGCTCCTGGGCGACGTGATAGGTCGCGAGCCCCAGCTCGAACTCGACTTCGGTCTCCGAGCCGGGCAGGAGACGACCGGTCTCGACGATCACGAGTTCCTCCAGCTCTTCGATACCCGCGACCAGGGCGCAGACGCGATCCGGGGAGGCGATGCCGGTGACACGGAACGTCCGCTTGCCGGGCGTCTTCGATTTCGTGACCTCGAGGGTCGTCAGTTCGACCCCGACGCCATCGCCGATCTCCTGGACGATCTGCAGGGTACGCGAGACATCGGGCTCCGCCAGGCGCCACTTCGACTCGGTGGTCTGCACCTCCTGCAACGGTGCGGCCTCGGCCATCTCGATGCGGATCCGGAGGTCGTCACAGCGACCTCTGACCTCCGCGAGCTGACGCTCGGCCCTGCTCTTGTCGAGGAACGCCAGACCGGCAAGACCGGCCTGCACGACCGCGACCACGATCACGATCGTCGCCGTGACGACCCTCTTGTCCAACTGGATCATGGCCGCCCCCAGGACATGACGATGCGGAAGCGCAGGCAGTTCGACGCCCCCGGAACCTCCGAGACCTCGTCGCGCCCGTCGGGATCGAGATAGGACAGCGTCCGCAAGCGGTCGACGAACCCGGTGAGCGCCTCGAGCGCCGCCTTGCGGCTGCTGCCCTTGACGACGCCGCCGACGGCGACTGTGGCCGTGCTGGCGAACTGCAAGGACTCGAGATGGATCGCATCGGTCGCGCAGTTGCTGATCTCGGCAATGAGGCGGCTGACCGGCCGCCGCATGCCGAGCGCGGCGTCGAGTCGCTTGCGCTCGAGCGCCGTCTCGACGAGCGGTGCGGCGATCGCTTCCAACCCGGTCAGGTCCTGTTCGAGACGAAGCCGTTCGGCATCGGTCCGCGCGACCTCGTCCTCGACCTCGAAGCCGGCGCGGACGTCGACGATCGCGCTCCATGACAGGGCCAGGCCGAACAGCCCCATGGCCGCGATCGCCCACACCCGCGACCGGCGGAACGGAATGCGAATCGTCGGCGCCGAGAGCAGGGATGGCAACGGTTCGCCGTCGGCCAGGCGACTCAACAGCATGAGCGTGGCCAGTCCTGGCTCGATGGCGCCATCCGCCAGCTCGTAGCGCACGGCCGGCCTTTCGATGCCCTCGAGATCACCGCGCAGCATCTCGGTGGAGTCGCCGTCGAGCCGCAATCGACTGCCGAGCACCATCGTCTTCGGCAGTGACTTGCCACTCTCACGCAGCCAGTCGAATGTGCGCGGCAGCTCCAGTGCCAGCTGCGCGACCAGCGCCGCGCTGTCGGTATCGCCACCACCGCCCAGGATGAAGCGTCGCACCTGGACCGGCGCACCGGCATCGCACAGCACGAAGCGGGCCCGACCGGGACTGCACTCGAGCACCGCGGTGTTGCCCGCCGTCCCGGCCGCAGCCAGCGCCAGGCAGGACTCCATCGTGTGCACACCCGAAACCGACATGCCGCTCGATTCGAAGGCCGATCGCAGCGGCTGCCAGACCCCGGCAGGCAACGCCGCGGCGCCGATGACCAGGGTGCCGCCATGCTCGCATCGCAACAACCGCGGCGCGATCAGGAGATCGGCGGCCGTAGGTGCACCCGAGACCCGGAGCCCTTCGCGGACCATGACCTGCACCGCCTCTTCGGGCCGCATGCGTGGCACCTCCGAGACGAAGTGATGGGCCCGCCGATCACCGACGATCACGTGGACGCCGCCACCACCCTGCAGAACGGCCGAGCCGAGCGCCCCCAGTGCGGCCCTGACCGTGTCGGTCGTCGCCTCGGGCAACGGGAACCGATCGCAGGACAGGATACGAAGCAGCTTGCCACGACCGTCGGAGCCGCCGACGGTGAGCGTCAACGCCCCCTCTTCGATCTCGACGATTGCGTGCTTCTTCATGGCCTCAGAGCGTGATGTCGTCCGCCGTTCCGAACGTCCGGTCGGGACCGGCACTGCTCAGCGTGTAGGTCGACGAGGTCCATTGCAGACCGGTGCCGAAGCCGTCGTCGTCGTAGGCGGTGCCCAACCCGAGCCTGTTGCTCAGCGCCGGCCACGCCCCCAGCACCGACCCTCCGGCCTCGATGTGGTTCGCCAGCACCTCGATGATCACGCGCATACGGGCGTGGGTCTTGCGCGTACCGGGCACGGCGCCGTAGCACACCGCTTTGTACTCCTCGGCGGCGATGCCGTCGTCGCTGCCGTTCTCGCCACGGCTGTAGACGGTGGCCGTGTTGGCCGACGTATCCACCGAGTAGAGGTACGGCTGGCCGGCGCCGAACGGATCGAGGGTCGTGGTGTTCGAGACGCCGGGCTGCAGATGCTCGCCGATGAACCCGGTCGCGGTCAGCGAACTCGGGAACGCACCGTTCTCGTAGTAGAACGATTCGAGTGCCGCGGCGACCTCCGTCAGCTCGGCGCGCACCTCCTGCCGACGGTCGGCCTCGATGGCGGCACTCGCGAGCGGCACGGCCGTGCCGAGCAGGATGCCGAGCACCGCCAGCACGACGATGATCTCGAGAAGGGTGAATCCTGATCGTCGATCACATGTCGTCATCGGTTCCTCCTGTTCCATCTCCACCGCGGGCATCGACACCAACCGTTGCATTGGCGATCAACCCGGCACCGCAGCCATCGATCGCCATCGAATCGGGCAACCCCAGCTGTTCCATGAGTCCGCCGGCACCCGTGATCGCCGGTGGCAGAGCCGGGCACCCGTGTCTGGCCGCGATCGTCGCCACCGTTGCCGCGGCCGTGTCCATCACGGCCGTGAGCAGATCCCGTGTCGCAGCATCCGACGTCAAGAAGAGGCGATGCGCGATGGCGTAGTCGAGCATCGCCAGGCGCATCGAATCCGCGTCGGTACCGGCGCCCTGGCCTTGGCCGTTGCCTTGGCCCTGGCCATTGCCGTTGCCTTGGCCCTGACCGTTGCCGTTGCCTTGGCCGTTGCCGTTGCGGTTCCTACCCCATGCGTAGGCGTTGCCCTGACCCTGACCTTGGCCCTGACCCTGACCTTGACCCTGAACTTGGCCCTGGCCCTGGTCTTCATCGCCACCGCGGCCGTAGCCGTTCTCGTTCCGGTTCCAGCTTCGATTCTCGCTCTCGTTGCGATTCTCGCCCCGGTTCTCGCTCTCGTTGCGGTTCTCGCCCCGGTTCTCGTTGCGGTTCCCCTCTTCCTCTTCTTCTTCCTCTTCTTCGTCCTTTTCTTCTTCGTCTTCGTTCCGGTTGCCGTTGCCCTGCCCCTGGGCCTCCATCGAGGCGGCATACCGGTACGGACTCCGCGTCAGCAAGGCCCGAATCAGCCGCAGCCTCGAACGCTGGCGCACCCGGATCATCTGCTCGGCATCGATGACCGCGGACAGGTCATCGCTCGTGCCGAGGACCCCATCCGGGCCGCGACTGCGTACCGACAACGACGTCACGGTCTGGTTCACGACGAGGTCGTGCGCGGTATCCCAGGGGTCCGTCCGCCAGGGACCCGTGCTGAGCCCTGTGGCCAGACCCGTCAAGCCATCGAGGCTGCCGGGGAAGGCACCGGTCTGACGGAACCCATCGCGTGCCGCCAACTCTACGGTTGCGAGACTCCGATCCACCCGCAGCGGGGCATCGGCAGTCGGTGGCACGAACGCCTG
This sequence comes from Planctomycetota bacterium, assembly GCA_020425885.1. The sequence goes on from JAGQRA010000853.1 coordinate 15,286, forward strand.
GACCGCGAGCAGCAGCCCGACGCTGGCTGCCGCCACCAGGCCGAACAGAACGAGCAGGGCGAATCCCTGCTCACGCCGATGCGTATGCGCGTTCACTTGCCCACTCCCTTCATCGCCGTGTAGATCGTCGTCACGACGAGCACCGCGATGCCGCCCACGATCAGCCCGAGCAAGACCGTGACGATCGGCTCGAGCAATGCCAGCGCCCGCCGAACAGCCGCCTTGACCTCGCGATCGTAGAGGCGACCGAGCCGCTCGAAGGTGATCGGCAGCCGCCCCGCTTCCTCGCCGACCTTGACCATGCTCAAGGCCACCGGCGGCAGCAGTTCCACTTCCGCGAACGCCTCACCGAGACGTGCGCCACCGACGATGCGATCGCGAGAGGCGAGCAGCGACTTGCGGAAGCGTGGCGACCCGACGGCCGCCGCGCCCAGCTCGAGCGCGTGGGTCATCGTCAACCCGGCCTGAAGCAGGACGCTGAACGTGCGCGCGAATTGCGCCACGGCCAGGGTGCCGACGACATGGCTCACGACCGGCAGTCCGGACAAGGTCGAGACGAAGAGATCCCGCACCCGCGCGGTCCGCGTGAAGAACACGGCCGCCACGAGGGCCGCCACGGAGCCGATCACGATCAGCAGGATGTGCTCCGCCACGAACCCCGACGCCCCGATCAGCAGGCGACTTGCCGCCGGCAACTCGCCGCCGATCTTCTGCAGCACGCTGCCGAGCCGCGGCACGACGAACGACAGCATGAACAGCACCATGCCGTAGCCGGCGCTGGCGACGACGATCGGGTAGATCATCGCCTGCTTGACGACGCCGCCGATCTCGAGCTTCCACTCGATGAAGCCGGCGATCGACTGCAGCACGCTCGGCAGACTCCCCGACTGCTCGCCGGCCTTGACCAAGGCGCAGTAGACCGAGGGGAAGGCGCGTGGATGCGCGGCGAGCGCATCCGACAGCTGTTGCCCCGACGAAACCCGGGTGCCGACGTCGGCCAGCAACCAGGCAAGCTTGTCGTCTTCTTCCTGCTCGCCGAGCGCCTCGAAGGCGGTCAGCAGCGGCACACCGGCATCGAGCGCCTCCTGCATCGCTTGCGTCAGCAGCAGCAGGCGGCGTTGCGACAGCGTGACGCGGTACTCCTCATGCCCACCTTCGTCCTCGAGCGGCTTGCTGCGCAGCAGCATCCTGCCGTCGCGATGCAGCAGCTCGTGCAGGCTCTGCTCATCTGCGGCCTCCAGCTCCTCCGTGACCTTGGAGCCGTCGGCCTCGAGGATCGTGGAGCGATATCGCATCGGAGAAGAGGAGCTTCGACCAACCGGTGCCGTTCGAGGCGCTGCCGATTGCGGCGGTTCAGTTCTTCTGCGAGATCATCATGCCGATGTCGTCGCCGGTGATTTCGGTCGTCTTGGTCGCGAGTGAGTTCGTGCTGAACGTTCCGTCGGGCCCGGCCGAGAGCACCCAGATGCGCTTGTAGTTGGTGGCGTGGCTGTACCAACCCGAGATCACGTTGACCACGTACGGGCGACCCCATGGATCGAGCGGCGCCATCCCCGAGGTGTAGGGACCACGCCACCGCATGTTGCCGGTGGTGGCATACGCGGCCGAGGTCTGTCCGCCCGGAGTGTTGGTCAACAGGTGGTTGTCGAGCGTGTCACCGTAGGTGGAGCTCATCGCCCAGGTCTGCCACGTGCTGGTCGCAGTCCATGGATTCGAGGTCGGCACCGCCGTCCCCGTCACCAGTGTGTAGCGGGTGTTGTCCGTCCCCGACGCATTGCGCGATGGGTAGGTACCGACGTCCTTGTAGAACGACATCACCGCGGCGCCGAGCGTCTTGCATTCGCTCTCGGCGCGGGCGCGTCGACCGTCCTCCATGTAGCTCGACAGCATCGGCACGGCGATGCCCGTCAGCAGCAGGATCACCGACAGAACGACGATGACCTCGACAAGGGTGAAACCGCTCTGCCGCGAGAGTCCTGGCGAGCAACCCGGTGATTGTGTCCTCATGGGCTCGGGCATCGGACAATCCCGAGGTCGGGCTTGAGAGAATGCCCCTGACCCGGCGGGGCTCAGGTTCGGAGCCGCCAGATGCCGATTCTCGACCGTGGTCGAATCCCATCCCGCACAGCCCAGGACCATCGAGCGCAGAGCCGAGGACGACCACAAGTTCCTCGAGGACGCCCTGCGGGACTGCCCGTCGGGCGAGGCCGCCCAGATCCAGAGGCTCGCCGAGACCGGCCAGATCACGGTCGACCGGGCCTACGAGATCTGGGCCGACCTGCTCGGCCTGCCCTTCGATCCGCTCAGCGACCACAACGTCGACAAGAAGATCCGCAACCTGCTGCCGATCGATGTCGCCCTTCGCCACACCGCCGTGCCGGTCGCCGAGGAAGACGGCATCCTCTCGGTCGCGCTGAAGAACCCGTTCGACCTGCTCGCCGTCGACGAGATCCAGGAAGTCACCGGCATGTCGGTGCAGATCGTGCTGGCGACCCCGAAGTCGCTCGCCATCGCGATCGACCGCATGCAGAAGGGCGCGAGCGGCATCGAGGGCCTGATCCAGAAGCTGCTCAAGTCGGAGATCGACACCCAGAGCGTCTCCGATGCCGACAAGCTGCGCCGCATCGTCGGCGACGACGCCGTCGTCCAGCTCGTCGACCACCTCATCGAGGAAGCCCTGCGCGCGCGCGCCAGCGATCTCCACGTCGAGCCGCAACGCGACGCGCTGCGGGTCCGCATCCGCATCGACGGCGAGATGGACCTGCTCTACACCTTGCCCGCCGGTCTGCACCGCGCCGTGGTCGCCAGGATCAAGGTCGCATCGGGCATGGACATCGGCGAGAGCCGCAAGCCGCAGGACGGCCGCATCGCCGTCTCGGACAAGGTCGAGCTGCGCGTCTCGGTGCTGCCGAGCGTGCTCGGCGAGAAGGCCGTGCTGCGTGTCCTCGACCGCTCCGGCGTGTCGCTCGATCCGGCGAAGCTCGGCATGTCGGAGCACAACCTCGCGCTGTTCCGGCGCGGGTTCTCGACGCCGAACGGCATGGTCCTGCTGACCGGCCCGACCGGGTCGGGCAAGACCACCACCCTCTAC